>JAHEKK010000200.1 GCA_024638395.1 Gemmatimonadota bacterium
CGTTCCCGTACACCTCCATCATGGTCGTGACGCCGTAGGCCAGGGGGCCCCGGAAGTACGGCGGGGACTGCTCGACCACGTGGAGGGCGGAGTGCTCGATGTGGGGGTGGGCATGTGCGTCGACCAGACCCGGAATGATGGTGGTCCCCCGCAGGTCCATTCGCTCGGCGTCGGCAGGAATGCTCAACCCCGCGCCGACCGCCTCGATCCGGCCTCCCCTGACGAGGATGGTGGCCCGCTCCAGAACCTCCCCCTCGGGGTTCATGGTGATGACCCGGGCATTCTCGAGAGCGACGGCACCCTCCGGTGTCGCCACCGTGTACTCGGTGGCCAGGTCGGTGCGCCGCGCCGTGGATCCCGGCACACGGGCTGCCGTCCAATCGCCGTCGGCGGCAGGGCCCCTCACGTCTTCGGACAGCACGGCGTCCACGGCCTTCTCGTAGAAGCCCGCACCCCTGGTCCAGGAGATGGTGTTTCCGTCAGGGGACCACGTGAGGTAGCCACCGTCTTCCGGGTCTATCCGAGTCCCCGAACCCGCTTGCTCGTATGGCGAGACCGGCGCGGTGGAACCCTCTGCCCGGAAGGGTACCAGGTAGCTCCGGTGATACTCACGGAGGGCGATCCACTGGTATGTGGGGGATACGGCCGCGTCCACTGCGTGGGGGAACCGGTAGAGGATGGCGTCACCCGATCCGTCCACGGAGATGCGCTTCAAAGCGAGGGCTCCGTCCACGAACTCGGTGTAGTAGATCGCCTCGCCGCCGGCTGAGAACCTCACACTCGGCGGGATCTTGCCGGCAATGTTCGCGTACTCCAGCGCCTGGCCCTCGATGTCCGTGATGCGTCGCTCGGTGCCGTCGGCATCCCTGACCATCAACTCGAAATGGCTCTCGTTCGTGAGCCAGGTCCCGCGCTGAAGCCCCCCGGAGCCCCTCACATAGGCCACCCGGCTTCCCCCGGGACTCACGGCGATCGACCCGTATTGCGACGGGACTCGGGTCAGCGTCTCCACGGTCCCGTCGGCTGTCATGCGCACGACCCGGCCCAGGTCCCGGTCGGTCCACGAAGCGAAGTACAGGTCGCCCGTGAGTGGGTCTACGACGGGGGAGGTCTCGAGGGCGTCGGAGTTGGTGAGGTTCGTGGGTCCGTCTTCGCCATGGATCCAGAGGTCCCCGAGCGCCTCGGAGATGACCCCACGAGACGTTCGTTGGCCCCACCGGTGGGTCCGGGTCCGCGCCCGGCCCGTGTCCAGTGTCTTCGCGTTCTGGATCGTCCGGGAAAGGGTGCGCTGGACCGGGGCACGAAAGGGGATGACTCTGATCCTGCCCGTGGACGCGTCGACCGCACGGATCTTCCCTCCCCAGGCCATCAGGATCTCCTCGCCGTCCGGATGCCAGGCCAGGTTCGGGTGAGGTCCGTAGGCGGACCGGCTGTCCTGACGGTCGTCGTCGAGGCCTGTGACGAGAACCCGCTCCGCCCGCGTCTCCATCTCCTGGAGGATCACCCGCGTGCCTTCGAGATCCCGGTTGAGGTAGGCCAGTCGTCGACCGTCTGGTGAAGGGGTGGGTTGAAAGGCCCCTCCGGGACGGTCGATGTAGGTGTACGGCTCCGTGTCGCCGTTCCTGACGATCTCGATTCTGGATCCACCGGCCGGTACGACGTAGGGGTTGAAGCCGAAGGGATAGGTGGCTTCGGCCTGGTGCTCAAAGACCACGTCCCCCGAGCCGGGGATGGTCAGGGCACCGTTCACGGGTCCGTTGCCCTGTACCCAGATCCTGGACTCCCCGGTCGTGAAAGCGGCGAGGTGGAAGGGGATGCCGTCGCCGGACACTCCGGCCAGGATTGTCCGGCCGCCGTCCGTCCATGTGGGACGGTGGACGTTTCGCCCCGGCGGGCCCGGTACGGCCGTCAGGTCTCCCGTGGTCCGGTCCAATACCCAGACGGCGTGGGAGCCGCTCCGGTCCGAGGAAAAGGCAAGACGGTCCCCGGCGGGACTGTAGCGGGGCGACAGGTTCCACGAGCGGCCCGACGTGAGGGGAGTGGCCGTACCGCCTTCGAAAGGCATCTCGTAGATCGTGCCCAACAGGTCGAAGGCGATCCGTGACCCGTCAGGGGAAACGTCGACGCTCATCCAGGTGCCCTCCTCCGCGGTAAAGGAGAGAAGCTCGGATGGGCCGGTGGGGGTCTCGACACTCCACGGGTCCTGTTGAGCCGTCAACGGCGTGTGGAGAACGAAGACTGCGGACGCGAACCAGACTAGACGATGACGCACGAGGCCTCCAGTGTGACCCTCTCCCCGGAGGGCCCGGATACGATGGCGTTTCCGCTATTCTGGGGCAGGTGGGCCGAAGACGCACATTGCCGCTGCCGCCCGTCCGATGCCCCGAGGCGAGGAGAAGACATGGCCGACAGGTATGTTCCCGTGGACTGCGCGTTCCACGACCGGCTCGAGGACGCCGTCGTTCGCAGGAGGTCCTGCCGGATTCTCTACCTCGAGGAGGACGGGGCCGAGCGGGAGGTTACGACCCGAATCGTGGACGTCTGGACCCGGGGCGAGGAGGAATTCGTCAAGCTGGAAACCGGGACCGTCGTGCGCCTCGACCGCTTGTCCAGGGTGGAGCCGGACCTGCCCTCATCGCACGGCTCCGGCCCCAGAGATGGAGGCGGGCGTGGCTGAAGCCTGGCTGAGCGGACCCATCGACGGGGTGCCCGAGCGTCTGATGCCCGTCGCCCACTCCCTGGTCGACGCCAAGGGGGAGATCGAAACCGCCAGAGGTCTCGATCCGGGTCGACTCTGGATGCGTCCGGCGGGTGTCGCCTCCGTGGGCTTCCATCTGCGCCACATTCCCGGTGCCATCGACCGGCTGCTCACCTATGCGAGGGGTGAGCCCTTGAGTCCGGAACAGAGAGCCTACCTCGAGGCCGAGTCGGAATCAGGCGACCCACCGGAGGGGAGCGAAGTCCTGGTGGACCGGGCTCTCCAATCCATCGACTCGGCCCTCGACGTTCTGCGCAGCATACCCGGGACGTCGCTCCTCGAAGCCCGATCCGTCGGGAGGGCTGGCCTGCCAAGCACTGTCCAAGGCCTGCTCTTTCATGCAGCGGAGCATACACGGCGCCACTGTGGCCAGCTCATCGTGACGGCGAAGGTCGTTCGCGCCGCTTCGATTCAGGGTGGCGGAGTAGAGGTGTCGAGCTAGGGTATAGTCCGCAGAATGCTCCCGTAGACCCGGTCCGCAAAGCTCGCTGCCAGCTCGTCCACGAGTAGCCGCTCGATGACCCGACGCTGGTCCCGAAGAGTTGCCGGATCGAAGAGCGCCTTCTGGGACGGGGAGAGGTTCAGGAACGTGGAGTTTCCGTTGAAGGAGCCGTACTGGACCGGACCGCCCACGGTCCAGGCGAAGGTTCCCTCGTCCACCAGCTCGCGGGAGGCCCGGTTCATCACCGTGTAGATGATCTGCGCCGTCATCTCCAACGTGGCGTCCACCGCGGCGAATGCGGTGTCCACGTCCACCGGTCGCCGCTTGTCGCGAAGCGTTGCGGTCTGCCGGGTCTCCCTGACGTTCTTTTCGACCTCGCTGAAGTCCGCCAGCTCGGCGACCACGATGAGGTCGGCGTCCGTCAGGTCTCCCAGCTCGCTGAGGATCAAGGCTCCCGACGGTAGAGCGTCGATTCCGGCGATTCGCATGATGCGCCGAAGGTCACTGGGATCCACCGTTTCGATGAAGGGGGGTGGGTGACTCCAGTAGTCAAAGAGAAGGGCACTCTCCAGGTCTCCGGCGAATCCGTCCGGGGCGTTGTGGCCGTTCTCCACCACGAAGACGGGCAGGAACGCCGCGCTTACGGTACCGAGGACAAACGCTTCCTCCCGCATCTCGAAGGCTCGCTGACCGTCTTCGCTGTTCTCGGACAGGAGCCCCAGGGCTTTGTCGAACCGCCCCGCCGCCGACCGGTAGTGACCGCGGTCCATGTCCGCTTCCCCCCAGGAGGCCCAGGTGCGGCCTTGAACCTCGTCGATATCCCACTGGAGCTCGGTCTCTCTGGCGTAGCGACGGGCACGCTCGTAGCTGTCGATGGCCAGTCCGTAGTTCCCTCGGGCAGCCTGGTTGTCTCCCAGCAAGCGGAGCTCGTCCACGGCCGACCGGTCGACGGACATCCGGAACGTGCCGTAGTCCTCGGGCACCCGGATGTTCACCCGGACTGCCCGGGCCCGGGCCCGAAGCCGGTCTACCGCATCCAGCGTCTGGCTGGCCTCGGCGTAGTCTTCACGATCGGCCGATTCGCGGGCATAGCCCACGTATTCGTCCACGGCCATCCCACCAGCTCTTGCCAGGCCGTCTCGGGCGCCGGGGAAGCTCTGGTCGTCGTTGAGGACTCGGATGTACTCGCTGGCCGCGTCTTCGTAGAAGCCCTGGTCGGCGAGTTGCTCAGCAGTGGCATACCGCTCCTCGGTGCTTGTACAGGCCGCGAGGGCGGTGGCAAGGAGCATACAGGCGGTGATCAGTCGTCGGTTGGCCATTTGTTCAGTCCCGGGGAGTAGTCGCTTCTATTCAAGAATCGGGCGCTGAGCGGGGCTCCTGAACGTTTGGGGGGTCGGTCCCCCGGCCTGGTGGCCTCGGCGCGGGCTGCTGGGTAGCTTGCCGACTCCGGCGGGTCCACGGCTAAGAGGAGGGCGCTGAGCGTATGGAGTTCGAGCGGCGGAGCCTGGCCGGGCTCCTTGCGGTCCTCACAGGAGTGTGGGGGTGTGGGGCAGCTGCGGGGACGGGTGGAGCCCCGGCTCCCGTGGGCGATCTTGAATCGGTCTCTCTACAGGAGGTGCTGACCGACCCCTTTCCCTCCACCTATCAGGCGTTCCCTTCCGAGCCCACGGTCATCCGCGGCGCCACCATCCTGACCGGGACCGGTGAGCGGATCGAGGGGGGCACCGTCGTCCTCCAGGGCGGGAAGATCCAGGCCGTCGGAGTCGAAGTGGCGGTTCCGGCCACGGCCCGCATGGTCGACGGATCGGGCAAGTTCGTGACCCCGGGCATCATCGACACCCACAGCCACCTGGGGGTCTACGCATCGCCGGGAATCGAATCCCAGCAGGACGGGAACGAGATCACTGCCCCGAATACGGCCCAGGTGTGGGCCGAACACTCGATCTGGCCTCATGACCCGGGATTTGCCACGGCCCTGGCCGGCGGGATCACTGCGCTTCAGATCCTCCCGGGCTCCGCCAACCTGTTCGGCGGCCGCGGGGTGACCCTCAAGAACGTGCCGTCCAGAACCTATCAGGGGATGAAGTTTCCGGGGGCTCCCCACGCATTGAAGATGGCGTGCGGTGAGAACCCGAAGCGGGTGTACGGCGGACAGGGTCGGGCTCCGAGCTCGGCCATGGCGAATGTGGCCGGATACCGGGCCGATTGGGCTCGAGCCCAGGAGTATCGGCGGCAGTGGCAGAAATGGGTGCTGGATGGGTCGGATCCGGCAACCCGGCCTGCCAGGAACCTCCAGCTCGAGACGCTGGTGGGGGTGCTCGAAGGCCAGATCCGCATCCACAATCACTGCTACCGGGCCGACGAGATGGCGACGATGATCGACATCGCCGGTGAGTTCGGGTACTCGATCGCGTCCTTCCACCATGCGGTCGAGGCGTACAAGGTCCGCGACCTCCTGCGGGAGGCGGACATCTGCGCGTCCATGTGGGCCGATTGGTGGGGCTTCAAGCTCGAGGCCTACGACGGGATCCAGCAGAATGTGGCCCTGGTCCATGCCGATGGTGGTTGCGCTATCGTGCACTCGGACGACGCCCAGGGCATCCAGCGGCTCAATCAGGAGTCGGCGAAGGTGATGAGAGCCGCGGCGGAGATGGGCCTCGAGATTCCCGAGGAACAGGCAATCCGCTGGATCACCCAGAACCCCGCCCGCGCCATGGGGATCGACGACGTGACGGGGACTCTGGAACCGGGGAAGAATGCCGACGTGGTGTTGTGGTCGGGGAGTCCCTTCAGCGTGTACTCCAAAGCCGAGCGCGTCTACGTGGACGGAGCCCTGCTCTACGACCGTGAAGCGGAGGACCCCCTCCTCTACGGCGACTTCATGGTCCGGCAGCCCGGGAGGAATCCATGAAGACGGCGGCGAAGAGGGACGCGCGAGGGCTGATCTGGGTCTTCCTGGGGCTGCTCGTGACCGGTCCGGCGCTGTCCCCGTCGGAAGCCTCGAGCCAGGTCGTAGCCATCGTGAACGGGGATGTCCACACGGTGTCCGGGCCCGTCATACGAGG
>JAHEKK010000201.1 GCA_024638395.1 Gemmatimonadota bacterium
TCGAATTCGATCTCGCCACCGGAAAACGAGGCTCGCGCTACGATCACTGCGTACCGCTGATTCGTGAATTGACCGGGGCCGAAGACGCCCTCGTGGTCAACAACTGTGCGGCGGCCGTGGCACTTGCCCTGACCTCCCATGCGCAGGGTGGGGGAGTGGCGGTCTCCCACGGCGAGCTGGTGGAGATCGGCGGCGGGTTCCGGATCCCTGAGGTGGTCGAGGCGGCCGGAGCTTCCCTCGTGGCCGTGGGCACCACGAATCGCACCCGACTCGACGACTACGAGCGGGCTCTCGACGGGGGGACCGCGTCGGTCATCTTGAAGGTCCACAGGTCGAACTTCCAGGTCACGGGCTTCACGGAGAGTCCTTCGCTTGCCGACCTGGTCTCCCTCGGGCGGGACCGTAACGTCCCGGTTATCTACGACCTCGGATCGGGCCTCATGGTGGAGCCCGCGAGGCTCGGGTTGCCTGCGGAACCCACGCCCCGGTCCAGCGTGGAGGTGGGGGCCGATCTGGTGCTCTGGTCCGGCGACAAGCTCCTGGGAGGTCCCCAGTCGGGCCTCGTAGCCGGGGCCGCTTACGCCGTGGCCAGGGCCCGGCGTCACCCTCTCTGCCGGGCCGTCCGTTGCGACAAGGTGACGCTGGCCGGCCTCGAGGCGACCCTCGACCTGTACCGGGATCCGGACCGGGCCTCGGTGGAGATTCCGGCCCTACGGATGCTCGCCGCCGCCCCCGAAGGTGTGAAGGCCCGTGCCGAGGCTCTGCTTGCCGGTCTCCCCGAGGGTGCCGGCAGCGTCGAGGCCGGGGCGTCGGTGGTGGGTGGGGGGACATTCCCCGGCGTGGAAATCCCGACCTGGGTCGTGCGCCTGGCGCCGACCCCGGCCACGGACCGGATCCTTCTTCGCCTCCGTACCCAGGACCCTCCAGTGATCGCCAGGGCCCACGACGGAGCGGTTGTGCTGGATCTGCGGACCGTTCACCCCGACGAGGACGGCCTGCTGGCCGAGGCTCTGGCGGGATGCCTGGGAGGATCCACATGAGTCAAGAGAAAGCGGCCGCAACCCTGTGCCGGCTCTCCCGGGCCGCCGACTGACGATGGGCGCCCAACCGGCCGTGTTTCTCGACCGTGACGGTACGCTCATCGAAGACCGGGACTACCTTTCAGATCCGTCCGGGGTGCGACTGCTGCCGGGTGCCGCCGAGGCCGTGGAGCGGCTCCGGCGGTCGGGCTACCGTGTCGTGCTGGTGACCAACCAGTCCGGCATCGGCCGAGGGTATTTCACCGAGGAGGACTACGCGCGTGTCCACCGGGAGCTTCGCCGCCAGCTTGCCGTGGCCGGGACGGAGCTGGACGGATCCTATCACTGTCCGGACGCGCCTCCCGCCGGTCCCGGCGACGAAACCTGCCGGAAGCCGGCGCCGGTGCTCTACCGCCGGGCAGAAGGGGAACTGGGCTTGGACCTACGGCGTTCCTGGTTCGTGGGAGACAAGGCATCCGACGTGGCTGCAGCCCGGGTGTTCGGCGGGAGCGGGGTTCTTGTTCGCACCGGCTACGGCGAGTCCGAGCGTTCGAAAGTGTTTCGGTCCTGTGCCGTGGTGGAGGACCTCGCGGCTGCCGCCCGCCTTATCTGCAGCACGAAAGGCGTCGAACCTCCCCGTTGACCCCGTTTTTCACCACGGGTAGGTTTTCGGCCCCTGCTTCCACCCCGTTCCTCAGGTCTCTGGAGCGGCCCTCGGGCCGGAACGACGAGGGGCGGGAAAGGGTAACAGGGGGGCAACAGAGTGGCGGCGTGGCGTGTCTTTCAGGAGACGCTCACGGACGCCGATTCAGGAGTGCAGAGCGACATGCGACTCAACCTTACGCCGGACGCCATCGAGAAGGTCAAAGGCTTTCTCCAGCAGCACGGCGAGAATCCGGAGTCCGGCTTGCGAGTGGCCGTTCTCCCGGGCGGGTGCTCCGGCTTCCAATATGGCGTCGACATTGAAGACGCCCCCGAAGAGGACGACGAGATCCTGGTCCAGGGAGGTCTGCGGATCTTCGTCGACCCGTTCAGCGCCCAGTATCTCGACGGGGTTGAGGTCGACTACAAGTCGTCCATGTTGGGATCCGGGTTCGCGTTCTCGAATCCCCAGGCCACAGGCGGATGTGGCTGCGGAAGCTCGTTTACGGTCTAAGTAAGTGAGCGCTTGCTTGGTCTGGTCCGGACTCCCCACTGTGGGCCGGGGCGACCAACGACCCGCCTCTCCAAAGGATCTGCGAGGCACATGATCAAGATTACGGAGGGACCGCTTCCCACCACCCTCGAGTACGCCGCCCTCGGGAAGGGCGAACTTGCGTCTCGGATCGCGGCCAAGAAGGCCGAGCTCGGTGCGGTCATCCTGGGCCACAACTATCAGCGCACGGAGATCCAGGACGTCTCCGACTATCTGGGGGACTCACTGGGCCTCTCCCAGGAAGCGGCGGAAACGGACGCCGACGTGATCGTTTTCTGCGGGGTCCACTTCATGGCGGAAACCGCCAAGGTGTTGTCCCCGGAGAAGACCGTATTGATGCCGGATCTCAGGGCCGGCTGTCCCATGGCCGACTTCGTGACGGCCGAGGCCCTGAAGCGTCTGGTGAACGAGCATCCCGGTGCAGCCGTGGTCACCTACGTCAACTCGACGGCACGGGTGAAGGCCATGTCCGACATTTGCTGCACGTCGTCCAACGCCGTGCAGGTCGTCGAGTCGATCCCCGAAGAACGGCCCATCATCTTCGTTCCCGACCGAAACCTTGCCCGTTACGTCCAGGAAAAGACGGGCCGGGAGAACATCATCGCGTGGGACGGCTATTGCTACGTCCACGATGACATGGTCCTCGAGGAGTTGGACAAGGCCCGGGCAGATTATCCACATGCCGTGGTGGTCGTGCATCCGGAAGCCCGCCAGGACCTCCTCGAACAGGCCGACTTCGTGACGTCGACGGCGGGGATGGTGTCCCTCGCCGAGGAGCACGACGCGCTGATCATCGGGACCGAGCGCGGCTTGGTGGACCGGCTCAAGCAGCGCTTCCCCGAAAAGACCCTGATTCCGCTGTCCGGGGCGGCCATTTGCGGCAACATGAAGCTCAATACGCTGGCCAAGTTGGCGTGGTGCCTGGATCACGAGAAGCACGAGGTGACTCTCGACGACCGGGTTCAAGAGGGCGCTGAGCGGGCCCTTCGCCGCATGCTGGATCTATCGGGAGGATGGCGCCCCCCCACAGGGGAGGAAGAAGCGTTAGAGTTAGCGGGTGTTCGCCCTTCCGGATGTGGCTGCGGCTGAGTCAGCGCCTTCCTCTGAGCTTCCTCCGGAAGACTCCGACGCATCCCCGAACCAGTCCAAGACCCTGATCCGGGGCCGAGTTCCGGGGCCGGCTCCAACACCTGACAAGTCCGCCGTGGCGCGCCGCTGCGGTGGCCCATGGCCCGGTGAAGATCTTTACCTTTGAAGACGGCCCCTTCGCTCAGAACACCTATGCCGTGTTCTGCAGTGACGGGAAGACTGCGGTGCTCATCGATGCCGGCGCCGGCACAGCCAGGGCCCTGGACGCCATCGAGGCCGCCGGACGCACCGTCGCTGCGATCCTCCTCACCCACGCCCACCTGGACCACATCGACGGCCTCGCCGAGGCCAAGCGGCGAACAGAGGCTCCCTCCTATCTGCACCCCGCCGACAAGGTCATCTTCGACCAGGGCCCGGCCAGTGCCCAGATGTTCGGCGTGCCCTTCGAAGAGCCGCCTCCTCCCGATTTCGGGATCACGCCGGGGGAACCCCTGATCTTCGGCGGGAACACCTTCGACGTGCTCTTTGCTCCCGGCCATGCCCCCGGCCACGTCATGTTCGTCGTGCGTGGGGAGCCCGTCGCGTTCGTCGGCGACGTGATCTTTGCCGGCTCGATCGGCCGGACGGACCTCCCCGGGGGAGACCTCCGAACGCTGATGAGCTCGATTCGCGAGCAGGTCCTGACCCTTCCCGGTGAGACGCGACTCCTTCCGGGCCATGGGCCCGAGACCATTGTCGACCATGAGCGCCGACATAACCCCTTCCTGGTCCCCCAGTACGGCGGAGAGTTTGTGTGAGCGTCGCCGCCGCGGCCTTCGCCTCGGGCTCCGGTACCAATCTCCAGGCTCTCCTGAATGCCGAGGCCGAGGGAGCCCATTTTCGCGTCGCCCTGGTGATCACCGACCGCGAATGCGGGGCGGAGGACCGGGCCAGGGAGCGGGGCGTCCCCGTGGCCCGTGTCTCCTTCAAGGGACGCGCCGCCGGGGAAACGGCGGGGGATGTCCTGGAGGCCACGGGGAATGCGGGCGCTGAAATGGCTCTCCTGGCCGGCTTTCTCCGTCTCATCCCCGCGGCCGTGGTCCGGGCCTTCCCCCGTCGTATCTTGAACGTCCATCCGGCGCTGCTGCCCGCCTTCGGAGGACAGGGGATGTACGGACTCCGCGTCCACCAGGCCGTACTGGCCTCTGGCGCCTGCCTGTCGGGCCCCACCGTTCACTACGTGGACGAGCGCTACGACGAGGGCTCAATCCTGGCCCAGTGGCCGGTGCCGGTGCTCCCGGGCGATGTCCCGGAGACCCTGGCGGGCCGCGTCCTGGAGGCCGAGCACCGGCTGTTCCCCGCGGCCGCCGACGCCTTGGCCCGGTCCGTGGCCGCCGGGACCACCCCGCGGTTTCGGTGGCCCGGCCGCGAGGTCACCCCCTTCACCTGGCAATCCCTTACCCACGCATTCGAGATCGATCCATGAGTCGTCGTCGGGCACTATTGAGCGTTTCCAACAAGGATGGAGTTGCAGAGCTGGGCCAGGCCTTGGCACAGCGTGGGTGGGAGGTGCTCTCCACAGGGGGCACCGCCCGGGTCTTGAGAGAGGCCGGGGTAGCCGTCACCGAGGTTGCGGAGACCACAGGCCATCCCGAGATGATGGACGGGCGGGTGAAGACATTGCATCCCGCCATCCACGCCGGCCTCCTGGCGAGGAGGTCCAACCCCAGAGACATGGAGGAGCTCGAGGTCCAGGGGTATGGTCCCATCGACCTCGTGGCCGTGAATCTCTACCCGTTCCAGGAGACGGTGGCCCGTGAGGACGTGAACCTCGCCCTGGCCATGGACAACGTGGACATCGGCGGACCCACCATGATCCGGGCCGCTGCCAAGAACCACGGCGACGTGTGGGTGGTGGTGGACCCGTCGGACTACGGCCGGGTGCTGGAGGCCCTCGACGAAGGGCCGGGTGCCGGCGGATCCCTGAAGCGGGAGTTGGCGGCCAAGGTCTTCCAGCACATCGCCCGGTACGACGCCGCCGTGGCTGACTACCTCGCGACCGGCCTCGCCGCGACCAACGGGTCGTCCGGGGGGTCTGGCGAAAGCGACGCGGACATCGACGAGGCGGACTCGTCCGCCAACGCCCCCGACGACACCGGGCCGTCCGCCCTGCCGTCGACCCTGACGCTGGAGCTCAGGCTCGAAGAGACTCTCAGGTACGGCGAAAATCCCGACCAGGCGGCGGCCTTCTACGTGCCGGCGGGCGAGAAAGTCGGCCTGGCCGGGTTGGTGCAGCACCACGGGAAGGCACTCTCCTACAACAACATCCTCGACCTTGACGGAGCCCTCCAGGCACTGGCGCCCTTCGCCTTCTCGCCGGAGCCCGCCGTCTGCATCGTGAAGCACACCACACCCTGCGGCCTGGCCCTGGGGGAGAGCGTGGCGGCGGCCTTCAACCGGTCCCGAGCGACGGATCCCTTGTCGTCCTTCGGGTCCGTGATCTCCACCAACCGGGTTGTGGACGGAGACACAGCCGAAGCCATGTCGGATCTCTTCGTGGAGTGTGTCGTGGCCCCCGGATTCACCGAGGAGGCGATGGAGCGCCTGACCGGGAAGAAGAACCTCCGCATTCTCTCGACACCGGCCGGATCTCCCGTTCACCCCCTCGAGCCTTCGGCGGGCTGGTGGTCCGGGATCAGTGCGGCGGAGCAGGGTAGCGCGCGGTTCCTGGCTCACCACGCCCAGCTTCCCAGCCCCGTGACCCTCCGGTCCGTCTACGGAGGCGTCCTCGTCCAAAGCCCACCGGCGCCTCCGTTCTTCGGGCTCGACGACGAGAGCTGGACGGTGGTGACGAAGCGGGCGCCCACCGAAGCGGAGAGCCGGGATCTGGCCTTTGCCTGGGCCGCCGTGGCGGGGGTGAAGTCCAACGCCATACTCCTGGCGAAGAACGGGGCCACGGTGGGGATCGGAGCCGGGCAGATG
>JAHEKK010000202.1 GCA_024638395.1 Gemmatimonadota bacterium
AAGGCAAGAAGCTGTTCCCGTGCCTCCGGCGTCAGGCGACGGAAAGTCTCTCGGACTCGGGCGGCCTCGCCTCCATGGTACTCGACGGCGTCGCTGAGGCGTTGGGCGCGGCCGTCGTGCAGGAAGACCTGACGGAGGCCCAGCCCGACCAGGGGCGCAGTTCTCCATTCGGTGGGCGACGCCAGGGGCGAGCACGTGCCGGCGACCTCCGGGCCGAGATCGTGGAGGAGCAGGTCCGAGTAGATCCTGAAACGCTTCCGGTCGTGGGCTGGGCTCGCCGAAGGGCCCGTTTCCATCGACGGCACGTGACAGCTCGCGCATCCGGTGAACTCGAAGATCCGCTCTCCTTCCCGGACATTGCCAGCCTCCTCCGCTGCCACCGGCCGGGATTCGGGAGGGGCCAGGCCCCGGACGTAGGCATCGAGGAGTGTGAGGAAGGCGTCGTCCACTTCGGGATCGGGTGCCGGGTCGGTGCCGCTGGGGATGGGCTCGCCCGAGGCGAGCGCCTCGTCGGGGTGCAGGGGTGTGGTGATGCCCATCTCGAGGCGTATCGCTTCCTCGATGAACTCCGAGAGCGAGGCGTGCTGGGCCTTCCAGCCGAACCGGCCCACGCGGCCCTGGGCGTCCAGGGCAGGACGCCCCGAGATGCCGTCGCCGTCCCGGTCTTCCGGGTCTGCCCGAAGCAGGATATCCCGTTCTGGCACGGCAGCCACCAAACCCAGGCCGTAGAGCTGGGGTGCGCGCATGTTCACGCTGGCCGTCGCCTTCGAGGGAACAGGCTCCGGACCGAGACCCTGGGCCCGTCCGGCCGCGGACACGACCGTTTGAAGCAGGTCCCCCCCGGATTCGGCGAGGAGGCTGCACCCCTCTACCTCTGTGTACCGGGTGGCCTTGGAAACCGGCTCCTCGCCGTGGCCGCCGCTGGTGGGAAGGTCGTGGCAGGACGAACAACGGTCCTGATTGTACAGAGGACCCAGCCCATCGGCCTCGTTGAATGGACGATTGAAGGCCGACTCCCCAGCGCGAAAGGAGGCGAGTTCCTCGGCCGCGAGCCCGGGGAGAGGTGCGCCAGGCTCCGCCTCAGCGAAGGGTTCGCTGGCTCCGCAACCCAGGCAGAGAATAAGGGAGGCCGAAAGGGAGCCTATCCCGGAATAACGCCTGGGTCCCAGGGATTTGGAGGTCAGAAGCTCAGTTGATGCCGAGTGTGTTGTATTCGTAAACGAATCTGAGGGTCTCCCGATTCCCATCCTCGCCGCCGTCGGGTTGCAGCGTGCGGCCGTCATTATACCACTCCCGGTCGTCCACGTGAATCACCATGGAGACGTTGGCGGCCACGGAGTCCACGGTAAAGATCTCCGTGAAGAACTGAAGGCGAAAATCCAACGGGTAACGCTGGCTGTAGGGTAAGGGGGCGATGCTCGTGTCTGCCTCCACGAGCTGGACGAGGGCCACGCACTGGGGGCACTCTGGATCGGGAACGCGAAGGAACCACCGGGACGTCACGATGGTGATCTCGTCCACGTCCGGACTGTCGATTTGCACCCGTACATTCTCGGGCTCACGCCGGAGCGTCAGCGACTCGCACGCCGAGGTGCCAACGATCAGTGTCAGTAGGAACACTGTGACAACACGGCCGGGTTTCGATCTAGAATGCTCGCCCATTTCCCTTCGACTCCGCTATGGTGCCATCTCCCGCACCCGACCTGCCCTCCCACCGCTACAAGGATGCTCCAGACGGGCCTCCGGATGCAAGTGGGCTACCCGTCCGATGGCCCCTGGTTCGGTACCGGGGTGTCCAGCCCTGGAAGACCCTGACATCCGGTGATTCCATTCCCTATGTTGGACGAGCGAGACACCGAGATGGAGACAATCATGAGAACGACGTTGAAGGGTGCAGCGGTCTTGACCATTGCTGTGTCCCTGGCAGGCTGCGCTTCCGGTGGTTCGGGCGAGAGCCGTTCAACCGACGACATCCTCCGCGAGGACCTCGAGGCGAGCTCTGCGGAGACGGCGATGGAAGTTGTGACCCTCCTGCGACCACAGTGGCTCAGGGCGCGCCCTGCGCGGACGCCCACGGATGCCACGCCGACGGTCGGCGTCGTGATCGACGGCCGGCCCAGGGGGAGCCTGGACGACCTGGCGCAGATTCGTCGGGAGATCATCGAGCGCATCTCGTTCATGTCCGCGACGGATGCCACGATCCGCTGGGGGACAGGCTTCACGGGCGGCGCCATCGTGGTCACGACTCGCAGGGCCGGACCCGGGGCGCCGATGGACTAGCAGCCGCGGAGGGGCTCGGCCCACGCCACCGGGAGCGGCCCCAGGGAGCCCATTCGGGAACTACGTCGCAACCTCCTGCAACCTGGGAGCGTCCAACCTCGTAGTCGGTTGCTACGGGCCTCTCGGCCTCGACGCCGGGGAGCCGCACAGACTTTCACTTTCTCCCGATTTCGAAATGAGCCCCAAGAAAGCGATTCTCAAGGAACTACGGGCCGCAGGGCCCGAGTCGTACACCCTGCCCAGCCGGATACCCGGGTTTGCCGACCACGCGTCCCGATACCGGGAAGCCGTGAATGAGCTCCTGAAGGAGCGCCTCATCAGCGGCAGCAAGGACGCCGACGGGAACCTTGTCGTAGCCATCAACGGTGCCCGTTCCAAGGATGTGGACCGGGCGCTGCGACCGCTGCCGGTTTGGGTGCTTGCGGGCCTGGTCCTCGTGGTCGGAGCCACCGTCGCGGTGACGTTTCTGACGTAGCTGCGTCCGCGTCGGGCCTGACCCCGAGGAGGGGTTATCTTGGTCTGATGCGCTCAGAGGCCGCAGGCTCCGTTGCACCGATCAGAGTGCTCCCGTCCGCACTGGTGGAGTTCCCGGCGCTGATGGAGCGGGTCGGGAGCCACCCGCCGCGGCTCTTTCTCGATTTCGACGGGACGCTTGCCGAGATCGTCGACGATCCCGGGTCCGCAGCGCTTCTTCCCGGGCTCGCACCCGTCCTGTCCCGGCTGGCTTCCCGCGGACCCGTCGCAGTCGTGTCGGGTCGCGAGCGAACGGATGTCCAGCGCCGAGTACCCGTGGAGGGGCTCACTTTCGCCGGAAGCCATGGGCTGGACATCCAGGGCCCCGGCCTGTCCCACCGGGTTGGAGAAGAGGGAATCGCGGCGCTGGACCGGGTGTTCCCGGACCTCGCGGAGTCGGTCCTCGAGCTGCCCGGCGTCCGACTCGAGAGGAAGTCTCTCGGGCTGGCCGTCCATTTCCGTAACACGCCCGCGGAGTCACACGAGGCCCTACATCAAGCGATTACGGGAATCGCGGCGGGAGAGCCGACGCTCCGGGTCATTCGGGGGAAAATGGTCCTCGAGCTGCGCCCGTCCGTCTCGTGGAACAAGGGCGACGCGGTCCGATGGCTGGAGAGCCAACCGGGGTTCACCGGCCCGGCCGGCGTGTCGATCTACATTGGAGACGATCTCACCGATGAGGACGGCTTCGCTGCCGTGGGATCGGAGGGTGTCGGAATCGTAGTGCGGGGTGAGAGCGACGAGCGGCTCTCGGCGGCTCGATTCGCCCTGTCAGGCCCCAGCGAAGTGGCGCGCCTCCTCGAACGGATGGCCGCACACGTCGATCCTCGTGGGTGATGGATGAGCCGGGCTGAGATGGACCGGCCGGCGAGGCCCGAGACAACGCAGACCCCCAGGAAAGGGAACGAACCGGAGCGAATGGCTACTCTCGATCTCGGAGTGATCGGCAACTGCCAGATCGGCGCACTCGTCGATCCCGTGGGGCGTATCGTCTGGGCCTGTTTCCCCCGTTTCGACGGCGATCCCACGTTTTGTTCGCTCCTGGGAGGGACGGATCCGGAGAGTGGGTTCACCGACGTGGTGCTGGAAGGCCACGTGAGCAGTGAGCGCCGATACATCTCCAACACGGCGGTGCTCGAGACGACCCTCACGGCCGAAGACGGGTCCGCGGTGAAGATCGTCGATTGCGCCCCCCGATTTCGCCAGTTCGGCCGCATGTTCCACCCCACCACCATCGTACGTCAGCTCGTCCCTGTTTCCGGCACGCCTCGCGTCACCGTCCGGAGCCGTCCGCGGGCGGACTACGGGGCCACGGAGCCGCGGGTCACCCAGGGCAGCAATCACATCCGATACGTGGGACCCGACTTCACGCTGCGCCTCACCACCGATCTGAGCGTGGCGGCCATTCTGGAGGAGCGCCCCCTCCAACTGGATGCGACCCGGACTCTGATCTTCGGGCCCGACGAGACCGTCCAGGAAGCGGTCGCCGACCTGGGGCACCGGTTCTGCCGTAGCACGAAGGAGTACTGGGAGGGCTGGACCCGTGGGCTCTGGATCCCCTTCGAGTGGCAGGACGCCGTCATCCGCGCCGCCATCACCCTCAAGATGTGCACCTATGAAGATACCGGCGCCGTGATCGCCGCCATGACGACGTCGATCCCGGAGGCCAGGGACACGCAGCGCAACTGGGACTACCGGTTCTGCTGGCTCCGGGACTCCTACTTCGTGGTTCGCGCCCTGAACCGGCTGGGGACCACCAAGACCATGGAGGCCTATCTGGGCTATCTCATGAACGTCGCGGACGGAAGGCGAGAGCTTCAGCCCCTCTACGGCATCAGCGGAGAGGCCGATGTGGAGGAGTGGATTGCTCCGGCGCTTCCCGGGTTCGACGGCATGGGGCCCGTTCGCGTGGGGAACCAGGCCTATGTCCAGAAGCAGCACGACATCTACGGTGCGATGGTCCTGTCGGCCATTCAGTATTTCGTGGACCGCCGGCTGACCTCACGGGGTGACCTCACACAATTCCGCCGTCTTGAAGCCCTGGGTGAGCTGGCGGCCCAACGGTACGATGAGCCGGACGCCGGAATCTGGGAGTACCGGAACCGGGAGTCGGTCCACACGTTCTCGGCCGTCATGTGTTGGGCGGCGTGCGATCGGCTGGCCCGGATCGCCAGCCATCTGGGTGAGGAGGAGCGTGCCCGGCACTGGGAGCAGGTCTCGAAGGAGATGCATGACCGGATCTGCCAGGAGACCTGGAACGAGGACCGCGGTTCCTTCGTGGGGAGCTTCGGTGGCGACGAGATGGACGCCAGCCTCCTGATGCTCCACGAGTTGGACTTCGTTACCGCCGAGGACCCCCGATTCGTGGCCACCGTCGACACGATTGGCCGCGAGCTCCGTGAAGACACGTTCCTCTTCCGATACCGGCTCGCCGACGACTTCGGCACGCCCGAGACCACCTTCAACATCTGCACCTTCTGGTACATCAATGCGCTGGCCGCCATAGGTCGGACCGAAGAAGCGCGTACATTATTTGAACGGATGTTGGAGTGCCGCACGTCTTTGGGCTTGATGTCGGAAGACCTCGATCCCGAAACCCTGGAGCCATGGGGTAACTTCCCGCAGACGTACAGCATGGCAGGCATCATCAATGCTGCGATGCGCCTGTCGACTTCCTGGGATGAGGCGTTATGAGCAGAGTGATCGCCGTTTCCAATCGAGTGCAACGCCCCCTCGAAGGGCAGGCCTCGGGCGGTCTGGCGGTCGGTGTGCTCGCGGCGCTGGAGGAGCGGGGCGGCCTCTGGTTCGGCTGGAGCGGGAAGGTCACCAGCGGCGTCCGTACGGAGCCCGAGGTCGTGCGGAAGGGTGAGATTTCCTATGTGACGGTCGATCTCACCGAGGACGAAGTCGACCTGTATTACAACGGGTTCTGCAACGGGGCGCTCTGGCCTCTGGTCCATTACGTGTTGAGTCGGCTGAAGTACGACCGCCGACACTGGGAGGCCTATCTCAGGGTCAACGCATTCCTGGCTGACACGCTGCTTCCGTGGATCCGGGAGGGCGATCTCATCTGGATCCACGACTTCCACCTCATCCCCCTGGCGTCGGAACTTCGCCGGCGGGGGGTTCACCAGCCGCTGGGGTTCTTTCTGCACACGCCGTTTCCCGACTACGACGTGGTGCGCGCTCTACCGGTCCACCGGGAACTGCTGCGGTCGATGTGTGCCTACGACGTGGTCGGGTTCCAGACCGGAAGCGACCTCCGGTCGTTCCAGCAGTGCCTGGCGGAAAGCCACGTCGGGCGTCTCGAGACCGCGGACCGACGTACGGCAGGCCGCCGTGTGCCCGAAACCGGCGCATTCCCCATCGGCATCGATGTGGACGCCTGTGTAAGTGCGGCGGAAAAGGGCATCGACGGGAAGGTCGCCCAGGAGCTGACTGCGGGC
>JAHEKK010000203.1 GCA_024638395.1 Gemmatimonadota bacterium
TCACGGTCGTCAACCGAACCGGAATCCACCAATACCGCATCGATTGGCCCGGCCACATGACCCGGTGGCACCGAGACCCCTCGCCTCACCGGTCTACGGGTCCGGGGGCGCTCCCGCCATCTGGGCGTCGTGCTCCTTCCTGAGGGGCAGTTCGGGAATCGTTGCGGTCACACCGACTGCGATCAGGACGAGAACCAGCGTCGCCGTGTAGATCCGGCGCACGGCCAGCGCAAACGTTGATCTGACGGTGCTGCGCACCTCGTCGGTCACCTGGGATGCGGCATCGGCCATCGCACCCCGGAGTGCTTCTTCGGATGGGCGCACGCCCGCCTCCTCCGCGGACAGCAGTTCACGTACACGGATGGGGAGCTCGGCGTCGTCGATCCCTTCGGTTCCGGACGCGTTCAGATCTTCGAGGAGAACATTCAGACGATTCCCGAAGTGGCGGTCTACCTCGTCTTCAACCAGGCTCCCTCCGGTCGTCGCGAGGACTTCGGGGTCCGCAGTCCAACCCGCCCAGGCCGGGCGAGGCGCTGCCAGAGGCGCCAGTTGGGCGCTGAGGGTAATGCCCATGACGGCACCCATGGCCGCGGCGCCCATCGTTGCCCCGATCTGCCGAAAAAACTGGGCGGCGCTCGTCGCCTGGCCGAGGTGCGTCACGGGGACCGCATTCTGGATCGCCAACGTGAAGAGCGGGAAGGTCGGCCCGATCCCAGCCCCGCACACCACCATCACCGCGGCCACGCTCCAATACCCCGTGTCGACGGTAAGTCTGGACAAGAACGCGATCCCGACGACCAGCAGGGACAGCCCGACCGTCATGATCCAACGGTAGTGACCGATGCGGGACACCAGTTGGCCGGCAACCGTCGCTCCGAAAACCACGCCCATGCTCAGGGGGATCAAGGCAATGCCTGCCCGCGTCGCCGATACGCCCAGCACATTGACCAGAAAGAGGGGAAGGAAGACCACGACGGCGAGAAAGGTGGCCCCGGAGAAGAAGCCCGCCACGTTCGCGCGGCGAAAGACGGCATTGCGGAAGAGGCCCAGGTCCAGCAGGGGGTTGGGATGGGACAGTGAGCGACGGACGAAGAGGACAAAGCAGCCGCCGGAAACGGCGAGGAGCACGCCGGTGGACGGTGTCGTGCTGCCGGACTGGACGGCGAGAACCAGCGTGACCATGCCGGTGACCAGGGTGACGGCGCCCAGGTAGTCGAGGCCTCCCCGTGCGCCGGCAGGACGGAGGGGAGGCATGCGAGTCACGATGAACCACACCGCCAGGGCCCCGAAGGGAACGTTCACGTAGAAGACCCAGCGCCAGCCTTCCACACCGGGAATCCATCCGGTGGCGTGGTCGGTCAACAGCCCTCCGGCCAGGGGGCCGAGTATGCTGGCCACGCCGAACACTGCTCCCACGAATCCCTGGTACTTGCCTCGGACCGCCGGAGGGTAAAGGTCGGCGATGATGATGAAGGTCATGGCAAAGAGCCCGGCGCCTCCGAGCCCTTGCACTCCACGGAACACGATGAGCTGGGTCATGCCGTCCCCCAGGAGCGGCAGGGCACCGAACTCCCCGGCCAATCCGCACAAGAAGGAACCGCCGAGAAAGAGACCGACGGCCACCAACTCGATCACTTTGCGGCTGTAGGTGTCGGCCAACTTGCCGTAGACAGGGACCAACGACGTTGAGGCCAGCAGGTAGGCCGTGACGACCCACGCATACCGGTCCACGCCCCGCAGATCCTCCACGATCTTGGGGAGGGCCGTGGATACGATGGTTTGATCGAGGGCGGCCAGGAACAGGGCAAGGAGCACCGCCACCAGCACGCGGGTCCGGTCTTCGGGGGGAATCGCCGGGAACGCCATGGGCACCCGGCTAGGGGTGCCCTCAGCCTCGTCCGGGCGGGTTGTTGAAGACAAGCTGCAGGCCGCTTCGTAGAGAGGGGCAACTCAACAGGAGGGAGAGCGTCATGTCGGAAGAACGCAGGCGCCGACGGCGAACGGAAGTCGCCCGGTCGGGAGTCACCCTCGGCACGGCACTGGCCATCGCGATTTCCTGGTCGCAGAACCAGTCCATCCTCTGGGCCATCCTCCACGGCATCCTGTCATGGTTGTACGTAGGATACTTCGCGTTCTTCGTGCGATAGCGAAGAACTGTGAACCCCTACGACCGAATGCCAGGAAGCCGAAGGGGGCCATCGATCCACCCGCGAACCGCGTGGGGTCGGTAGGGCGCCTCGAGGGCCGACACTTCATCGTCCGACAGATCCAAGCGGAGCGCCCCGGCAGCTGAATCGAGCTGGGCGATTTTGGTCACTCCCACGATCGGCGCCACGACACCCGGCCTGGAAAGTAGCCAGGCCAGGGCCACCTGAGCCGGCTCGTCGCCTCGATTCTGCGCAACCTGCACGGTGGCCTCGACCACATCCCAATCCCCGTCCTGATCGTAGAGGTGATCGCTGAGCGGGGCGTCGTGCTCGTCACGCACCGAGGCCTGGTGCTCGCCCCGGCTCCGCGTGCCCGCGAGAATACCTCTGGCCAGCGGTGACCACGGGATGACCCCCAGCCCCTGGTCCAGACAAAGGGGCATCATCTCCCTTTCCTCTTCGCGGTACACCAGGTTGTAGTGGTTTTGCATTGAGACGAAGCGTGCCCACCCGTTCCGCTCCGAGACGGACAGTGCCTTCATGAGCTGCCAGGCATACATGGAGCTGGCGCCGATATACAGGACCTTTCCGTCCCGAACCAGTTGATCCAGAGCCGCAAGTGTCTCTTCGACCGGAGTGTTGGGATCCGCGCGGTGGATCTGGTACAGGTCGATGCATTCCACGCCAAGGCGCCGGAGGCTGGCCTCACAAGACTGGACGATGTGTTTTCGTGAGAGACCGACCCGGTTCGGTCCGTCTCCCATCTTCAGCCGGACCTTCGTCGCGAGTACGGTCTCGTCCGGGTTGGCATATTCCCGGAGGGCCTTCCCGGTGATCTCTTCGCTGACGCCGAGGGAGTACACGTCGGCCGTGTCGAAGAAGTTTATGCCCAGCTCCACGGCTCGCTTGAAGAAGGGCATGGCTTCCTCTTCCTCCAACATCCACGGGCGCCACTCCCGGCTCCCGAAGCTCATGCAACCGAGGGCGATCCGGGATACGACCAGACCGCTGGACCCCAACCGTGCGTACTCCAAAGTGGCTCCTGAGGTAACGAGGGAAGCCACAGAATAGCCGCCGGACTGGTGGGAGCAACAAAGGAGCGCGCGAAAGGACTCACCAAGAGGCGGCGCACCCCGTGACCCGGCGTGTCGACCTAGGCTCCGGCAAGAATCCCGATCCCGAGGAAGACGAACACAGCGCCCAGGGTGCGCAGCGGCCCGAACCGCTCTCTCAGAAGCAGCCAGCCCGCCAGGGCGGCGAAGACGATGCCGATCTCCCGGGCAGCCCCGGCGTAGGCGATGGGCGCAAGCTGATAGGCTCGAAGGACCAACGAATAGGCGAGGAGGGTCAGGGCCGCGATCACCACCACGGCCCGCCACGACGAGGCCAGAACCCTTTCCAACCGTGTCGCATCATGGAGCCATAGGCCCGGCACGAGGACCACTCCCGCCAGCGTGAACGTCAGTACGATGTACGGCGCGGGCTCCCAATGGCGAACACCGGCCCCGTCCACGACCGAGTAGACCGAGATCAGGAACGCCACGACGATGGCCGGTCCCAGCCCCGGGGTGTAGCGCCGCCATTCATGGCGATGGGCCCACAACGGACCGGCACCCAGGACCACCAACCCCAGCAGGATGACCCCGATGCCACCCAGGCCCCGAAGAGACGGGCGCTCTCCGAGGAAGAGGGCCGCCCACGTCGCGATCAGGGCGGGCGCTGTTCCCCGCGCAATCGGATACACGAGGGAAAAATCTCCCCTCTCATAGGCGTATCCGAGGGCGGCGTAGTAGCCGATCATCAGCACGGCGCTCGCCAAAACAAAGGGCCAGACCCGGGAAGGCACCGGCAGGGCGGCGATGAGCAGGGGTGAAAAGAGGATTCCGCCGGCCAGCAGCGACGTTGCGCCCACGACGAAAGGGTCCTGGGACCGCTTCAACACGAGGTTCCATGTCGCGTGGAACAGCCCGGCCGTCAAGACGAGGGCAAGGGCCTCCGTCGACATTTCAGGCGAGCCGGAAGGTGCCGGGAGGTTCCCGCTGGGCCGCCCGAATGGCCTCGGCCGCCTCCCAGTGGACGGGGGTCGGCACCCCGACCGTTTCCCCGAACCGGCAGAGGGCGCCGTTGAGGGCTTCGACCTCCGTGGGAACCCCCTGAGTGAGATCGTGGATCAAGCTCGGACGGAAATCGAAAGGGAAGGCCTCCAATACCCTCAGGGCATGAGCGTCCTCCTCGTCGGTCAGCCTCACGCCGAGCCCCCGCCCCACCCGGGAAGCTTCGGCCACCAGGTCCGCGACGAATCGCCGTCCCGACGTCGTAGCGAGGACAGCTCCGATGGGCCTCCTCAACCGGGCGCATGCCCCGGTCAGCGCCGAAACCACGAGCATCTTCCGCCACGATTCGCGTTCGATGTCGTCGGTCTCGACGACGTCTATCCCCTCCGCCTCGAGGGCGGCCCATACGGCGTCCACGAAGCGGGCGCCGGCCCCGGCCGCGGAGACACGGCTCCCGACGAAGAGGCGCCCGTGCCGCCCCCGGCGCTCGATCTCTCCCGGCCCTGTGCGGAAAGCCGTCAGGTAGGCCACCCCCAGGAGGATGCGGTCGGGCGGGACGCCCGCCGCCGTCAACGCGGTGCCGGTGTCGACGCCGTTCAAGAGGGGAACGATCCACGCACCGGCGTTTCCAAGGCGGGCCAGGTCGGCCACGACCGTTCCGAGGGCGTAGGACTTCACGGTCACGAACACCACGTCTCCGGGCCGGACCGGTGGCACGGTGGCGGAAGCCGGGATGGCGTACCGTTCCACCGTCTCGCCGTCCACCACCGTCAAGCCCGCTGCGCGGATCGCCGCCAGGTGTGGACCGCGTGCGACCAGGTGGACCTTCACGTCTCGGCGATGGATCACCGACCCCAGGTATCCGCCGAGGCCTCCGGCTCCCACCACGAGGACCCTGGACTCCAGCAGGGCGGAATCCTCCGTCAACGACCCTCCCGGCCAGGGTTCGGCGCACTACCCATCGGTGATGCAACCCAGAGAGGCCGAGGACACGGTTCTGACGTAGCGCCGAAGCGTACCTCGCTCCACCAGGGGAGCGGGGGGCTTCCAGGCCCGCCTCCGCCGGGCGGCGACACCGGGTTCGACGTGCCACTCGATGCGATTCGCCTCCGCATCGATGGAAATGCGGTCACCGTCCTCGAGCAGGGCAATGGGTCCCCCGACCGCGGCCTCCGGCGTCACGTGTCCGACTACGAACCCGTGACTCCCTCCGGAAAACCGACCATCGGTAACCAGGGCGACCTCTCCACTCAGCCCAGCGCCCACGAGCGCGGAGGAGACCGAGAGCATTTCGGGCATGCCGGGCCCTCCCTTGGGCCCCTCGTACCGGATGATCACGACCTCTCCCCTGGAAATGAGGCCCCCCTCGACGGCTTTGAGCGCTGCCCCCTCGCCGTCGAACACACGGGCAGGGCCAGAGAACTTCGTCCCCTCCTTCCCCGTGATCTTTGCGACCGCGCCGTCCGGCGCCAAAGAACCCCTGAGAATCCGGAGGTGACCCGTATCCTTCAGCGGGTTCGAGATCGGCTGCACCACGTCCTGCCCTTCGTTCAGGCCAGGCACCCCTGCCAGATTCTCGCCCAGGGTCCGGCCCGTCACCGTCATGCAGTCGCCATGCAGGAGACCCTCGTCGAGGAGCAGCTTGAGGACCGCGGGCACCCCACCGACCCGATGGAGGTCCTCCATCAGATACCGCCCGCTCGGTTTCAGGTCAGCCAACAGCGGCACGCGGTCGCTCACGGCCTGGAAATCGTCCAGCACCAGGTGCACACGGGCTGCATGGGCGATCGCCAGGAGGTGTAGCACGGCATTCGTCGAGCCTCCCAGCGCGGTCACCAGGACCATGGCGTTCTCGAAGGCACGGGCCGTCATGATCTGCGTGGGCCTGAGGTCTTTCTCGAGGAGTCCTCGGACGGCTTCCCCGACGGCCCTGCACTCCCCCGCCTTCCCGGGATCGGTGGCGGGAGTCGAGGCGCTGTACGGAAGGGTCATGCCCAGGGCCTCCGCCGCCGCCGCCATCGTAT
>JAHEKK010000204.1 GCA_024638395.1 Gemmatimonadota bacterium
TCCACAAGCATCGCCAGGGCCATCACGCCGGTGAGAGCGTAGCAGATGAGAGCGCCGGCGAGGAGGAACGGGGCCCGTCGCCCCTTCCCCCGACTGTGGACGGTGCGCTCTGCTTCGTAGTGGGATGCCTTCATGGTCCTGCTTCCCTTCCTGAGGATCGTGTCGCTCGAAATCACCCCCAGAGACGACGGAAGGAAGGGGAGTTGCACAGAGGCCGCAGGGATGAACCTCCACCCTGCGGTCGGCGCGTCGCTTGCCAGATTGCGGATGGCGTTAGTCGGACGACCCGGCCTCGTGGAACGTGAGGAGTAGCCCCACGGCCACGATGAGGAACACCACCGCGCCGACGATGCCGATGAGGGTATCCAAAGGGAGCGCCGACATCATGACCTCTGGACGGCCGCTGCGAGGGAGAGGATCGAGGGCACCCAGATCCCTACGAAGATGCCCGCCTCCTTGTCGACGAAAAACCACAGGAAGACCGAGAACAGAAAAGAGATGGCGGCGCCCGCGAAGAACCAGTTGACGGGGTTCCGCCGGGGCACTCGGGGTTCAGCAGTATTCATGAGGCGATTCCGTTGAGGAATTGTTGAACAAAAACTCCGCAGTCTCCCTGCAAGATTTCATGGTGTTCAGGGAATGTCAATAATTGTTTAAGAAAATCATTGAACAGCTATGTGCTCCCGAGGACCCGAGGAGCTTGATGTGGGGGTCGGCCAGATGCCCTCGACCCATTCGGTGAGGGACCTGGACCGGGACAAGAAAGCCGAATCCCGGAGCAGGGGCCAGCGGTGACGCGAGTCGGGGCCCAGGGCGAAGGGCCGCTGGGAGGAGGGGGACGCCTGCGGCACCGACTCGCCTCAACATACGTGTCGGAGCGGCTGACGCGAATTGGGGTGGTGGCTCAGGGGAGGGTGGAGACAGGGCCCGGAGGCCCCGCTCGTCCATGGGGTGTGCGGCCAGCCACGACATGCCCTCTGGTCGAGGGCGAAACCGGTCGTCGACTTCGACGCCCGTCTTTCACCTGTCGGCCGGGTAGGGGGCTGAGGCTTCGCGCCCCGAGTACCCTCCTACCTGTTTCGCTCGTACGTCAGGTTCCGGGGGGTGAATCGCCACTCGAAGTCCCGCGTGAATCGCTGTCCTTCGTCGACGCGCACGTCGATGACGTCGGCGCCGATCTCGGCCGTGATCCGCACGCCCAGGAGATCGTCGTAGTCGTTGGTGATGTCGCTGTCCACGACATTGATCTCGTCGGCTTCATCCCCGTCCGCGAAGATCACCCGGACGTCCCACTGGAAGATCCCGTCAGCGATGGGTTGGCCGTTGGGCGCTCCCGAGGCGGTGAGACCCTCGGCCCGGTACAGCGTCGTGCCGTTCACGTAGTAGATCACGGGGGCCAGCTTCTGGACGTATGTGGAAAACCGGTCCAGGACCAGGCCGCCGGACAAGCCGGCCGGGAGGTGCATGAGCGTGGAGAAGTTGCTCCAATCCACGGTGAAGGCCGTATCCCCCACGGCCTGCATGTCCTCTACCCACAGGAGCCTTCGAGCGTCGTTCACCTGAATCCGCAGCAGATCCCCGACGGCGATGTCCGCGGTGCTGTCGGGCGCGAGCATGAGATCGACACATCGGGCGCCGCAGGTCCCTCCGGGCGGCAGGGGGTTGGGACCCGTGTCCGGCACGTTGAGGCCGTGGGCGAACGCTTCATTGGGGGTGTACGGCACGCTGAGGATCATCACGGTGTCACCCGAGACCATCAGCGATCCAAACTCCACCGTGCTTGCCAGCCCCACGCCCGTGTAGGAGAAGTCCCGTTCAAGCGCCATCGACACGAACCGTGCGTCGCGGAAGGTGTCCTCCCGGAGGGCGTTCGTTTCGATATCGCGCCACGTGGTCTGTGCGAAGGCGAGCGTGCCGCCCAGGACGACAAGGCCCACCACCATCGAGACAAGGAGCTCGATCATGGTGAACCCGCTTCTGGAACGGACTGATTGGTCTAGGGGCTTCACGGTGCCACCTCAGTTGAACGTGGTGGTGTAGATGATGTTCTCCATGACGACCGGCACTTCGGACTGGGGGTATTTGATCACCACCTTCACGCGAGTGAGGTTGGCCGCAAGGGAGTCGATCTCCAGGGCTCTCGAGAAGACGGCCATGGAGTCCGAATCTCCCCACTCGTTGATGGCGAGTGCAGACTCATCCGCCAGTGTGGACGGGTCCCGAGTCTTGATCTCCTCCATGTAGCTCTTGGCCAGGGACGCAGCCGTCGTCCGGAGTGATGCCCGGGTCTGGGCATTGACCGAAACGAGGCTTAGCTGTGCCAGGGCGAAGACGGCCACGGCCAGGAGTGTCAGGGCCACGGCCAACTCTATGATGGTGAATCCAGCCTCTTTCTGCTTCATCGCCAGGTCCCTCCATGATTCACCACGTAGTCGGCCGAGCCGGAGGGGCGTAGGCGAATGGCCGCCACGGCCTCGGGGGCGTTCATGTGGTGCACGTAGATGTAGCCGGTGGTGCCCAGGGGAATCGGGATGCCCCGGGAGTCGAAGGTGATTCGGCTTCCTGTGAACGTCACGGCACCGGAGCCCCCGTCTCCGGGTGCTCCTGACATCATCCCCCGGCCGAAGCGGATCTCGTCATTCAGGTAGGTCCAGCGGGATCCCAGAAAGGCAGCCATCTCGGCGGCATCTTCCGAGAATGCGCCGTCGCGGTCGTCGTCCAGGTAGCTGGCGTACCGGTTTCCGGACACGTCGAAGACCATGCGAACCCGCTTTCGGGTCGACTGCGCCCGGGTTCGCGCCAGTTCGATGCTGCGCACGAACTGCTGCGCCACCCACTCGGCTCGCTTCTCCGGGGGCGTGGTCAGACGGGGGAGCGCCATCCCCAGTCCGAGTGAGATCAGGATCAGGACGACGCTCAGCTCCAGGATCGTGAACCCGCTTCTCGGGTTCACCGACGGTTGGATGGCTTGGCGGCGTCGCTTGTCAGTGGACATCGCAGGTCTTCCGGTCGCTCGCATGGTGGACGTCACGGCCTAGTAGTGGGGAGCGGGACGGAACGCGGTACGGAGCACGAAGCCAACGACGGGGGTACCCGGCGGGAGATTTGCGGGATCGCGGAACCGCGTGTCGAAGGACCAGTTCCGCCCCGGGGCCTGATAGATCGGGGCTCCGTAGACCCAGGCGCCCACGCTGTATTGGCTGGTGAAGAGCGACACGAGGGAGCCCTTGTAGGTCATCGTGTCACCGCTCCAGCTCTCGAGGAAGCGAGGGAAGTTCTCCAGCCCGCCTCCGTAGTTGCCGCCGAGACATCCAAGGATCTCGTGGTCGCACAGAGTGGCCGAGTGCCCGACGAGGGCCGCGGCGTTGATCTCGGTGTCGGACGCCCCGTCCAGGCTACCCAGGATGTCGTCGTTGTCGCTGTCGCTCCAGCTGTTGGAGAGCCACGTCATGGCGTCGCCGGCAACGGCCGCGGGCTTCCAGTCG
The DNA here is from genome assembly GCA_024638395.1 of Gemmatimonadota bacterium. GTDB lineage: Bacteria > Gemmatimonadota > Gemmatimonadetes > Longimicrobiales > Gaopeijiaceae > JAHEKK01. Next base: position 3,486 of record JAHEKK010000204.1, read on the forward strand.
GTGGTGTTGTAGTCCCCTTGGATGTAGAGGCCCCGGTCCGTCGCCACGGTCAGGGCATTGGGGAGCTCGTCTCCGTCTACCAGGCGTACGACGGGAAACCCTCCGTCCCCGCTCGGATCGTTGGACGGATCGATCGTGCCGGTGAAGGTGACGTAGATGATGTTGGTCGTGCGGGAGGCCGGGGCGTCGTCCACCCAGTCGGCGAGCTTGTTGATGTCGATGTTGAAGACGTCTGCCCAGCGGCCTTCCCGGTCCTCGAAGAAGGCTTCGTATTCCATATCGAAGAAGTCATCGCAGTCACCCGACGAGGGCGAGGCTAGCCCGCTGCTCCGAGTGACCGTCATTTCATCGCAGGTTGAGCCGGTCCCGCTCAAGTCGAACTCGATGTAGAAGTCGGCCTTCCAGGCGAACTTGGCCCTGCGCTCCATGGCCCCATCGGACACTTCCCTGGGCCGGATCACCTCGATGGGTGGCACGCCCGGGGGAAGGGGAACGTTGAGGGAGTCCACTCCATAGGCATCCGTCTTGACCCGGTTGTCGAACTGGGTGTTGCTCTGATTCCGGAAATCGGCCGCCGCGGGGAGGCTGCGGCTATCGAAGTTGAGCTGCACGTCGTTACCCCCCGCGTCGTGAACGTAAACGCCGGACATCACGCTGTGGCTGTCCTTCCGGTCGTGGAACAGCTTGTTGGGGGTGGTGATGACGTCCTCGTACCAGGCGTTGTTGGAGCTCAGGTACAAGTTTCCGTTGGTGTGGACCCACCCTGCGAAGGTCATCGGCGGCCCGTTGTGGATCTCCAGGTCCTTCTCGTAGAACACGCCGAACTGGAAGATCGGAATCGCCTGTGCGTTGACCGTGATGATGGAGGCGTTGGAGTTGCCGATGGGGTCACTGGCCTCCGAGTAGATGGCCAGGGACTGATTCAAGGAATACAGACCGGAAAAGTGGCCGTCGGTGATGGTCCTCACCGATACCCCACCAACCGGCGTGACGATGAAGTTGTCGAAGCTGAATCCGTCGATCACGGGCGGATGGATCGAATCCAGCTCCGCCTGCGTGACGGCTCCGTCTTCAAGAGCCGTCTCCAGCTGCGCCATGGCGACTTCAGCGCCGGCCTCCGCCGCGTAGAAGGCTCGGGAGCTCTGATACTCCATGGTCGACGCGCGTGTCGAGATCAGGGCGCCGTCGGCGACCGCGAAGATAAGGGCCGACATCAGGACCAGCACCGCCAGCGTCGCCGCCAGGGCGAAGCCGCCTTCGTCGGCCTGGACCGGGGTTCTACGATCCTGGGGTTGCACAGTCCAACGCTCCGGTTCGGATGGGTCACTACAAGAGTTTCGGCTGCCGCCGCGTTTGTCTGACACGGGTCGGGTGCAAGAGTTGTCCCACCTACGGTGCGTTCCGAACAACTGGTTAGGTCGTAATGACTTAGAGCCATTGCCCCTAGCCGGGCGACGGCTGCCGCCACCGCGAATCCGTCAAGCCTGCTGCCGGCTCCGTACCTTTTTTCCTTCAGGGTGTGAACTCCCTTTCCACTTCTCGACGCAGACACCGTGAGAAGAAGGGGCGCACCCCTCAGGACCTGGGGGCAGAGCGCGGCTTTCCAGATCGAGTCTGGACACATAGAGACGAATCGCATATAGATGATTTGCATATAGTGTCACGCCTGCGCCTTCTGACTCCGAGCGATCATGCCGCGGAACCCGACGCCCCTCGACCCTCTGAGGCCCAAGGTCTTCCACGTCCTCCTCGCTCTCAGCCGCGGCCCGCAGCACGGGTACGGGATCAAGAAGACGATTCTGGAGCGTACGGGGGGCGCGCTCGACCTTGATCCGGGCGGGCTGTACCGCCTCGTGAGCCGGCTTGAAGACGACGGTCTCCTGGAGGAATCTCCACGCCCTGCAGCCGATCCGTCCGAGGACAAGCGACGGCGGTACTATGCACTCACACGCCGGGGTGCGGAGGTTCTCGAGGCCGAGGCACGGCGCCTGGCGGAGCTGGCTTCCTGGCCAGAGGTTCGGGACCTGATCCGGGACGGCGGCGAAGCGTGCGGCCCGTCGAGGCATGATCTGGCAGTTCGACCTGGTGGTGCTCGTCCTGCTGGTGTTGACCGCGATCATCGCGCTGCGGGTGCGGGATCTCCTCGCCGCGGTGGTCATCCTCGGCATCTACAGTTTTCTCATGTGCCTCCTCTGGGCCGGCATGGGGGCGGTGGACGTCGCCTTCACCGAGGCCGCGGTGGGGGCCGGAGTGAGCACGGTTATCCTCATCGCCACCGTGTACCAGACCGCCCGAACCTCGAAGGACTGACCCCATGAAACCCCAGAAGTTCCTCGCACTCGTGGCGGTGGCCATCACCGGCGGCCTGCTGATCTCGGCCACCCCGGACTTCCCGCACTGGGGGGACCCGGACTCGCCGGCGAGCAGCCACCCGCTGTCCCGCCACTACATCGAGGACTCGCGCTTCGAGACCCAGGTGCCCAACCTGGTGACGGCGGTGCTGGCGGACTACCGGGGCTTCGACACCATGTTCGAGACGGTGGTCATCCTCGTGGCCGGCATCGCCATCCTCGGGATCCTGCGGCAGCCCTACCGGCCGGGGCCGGACAAGGTCGCCGCCAACGTGGAGCAGGACCTCATCCAGCGGGTCACCTGCAGGCTCGTGACCCCGATCCTGCAGCTGTTCGCGCTCTACGTGATCGCCTTCGGCCACTACAGCCCGGGCGGGGGGTTCC
>JAHEKK010000205.1 GCA_024638395.1 Gemmatimonadota bacterium
CTTCCTACTCCTATCCATCCGGACAGCGTCGTGTCGTTGGCGGGACGGTGGCTCCCCGGGCGGTGGAAGATGATTGAGCAACCTCAGAGTCCCGGATCTCGATCGGCCAGGTGCCCGGTCTTGGGGGTGGGCGTCTCTCCCGTGAATCCGGAGATCGCCGTCCGCACCATCGGGGCCTGGGTCGCCGGAGGACACCGCGAATACGTCTGTGTGTCCGGTGTGCATGGGGTCATGGAGTGTCAGCGCGACCCGGTGCTCGCCGGGATCCACAATCAGGCGGGGTTGGTCGTCCCCGACGGCATGCCTCTCGTGTGGGTGTCCCGAATCCGGGGATTCCGAGAGGTGGAGCGGGTGTACGGCCCCGACCTCATGCTTCGCGTTTGCGCGTCCGGCGTGGCCAGGGGCTGGCGCCACTACCTATACGGAGGAGCCGAGGGCGTCCCTGATCTGCTGAAGGAAGCCTTGGCCGCCCGTTTTCCCGGGATTCGCATCGTGGGAGCCTGGTCGCCCCCCTTCCGACCCCTCTCGGATCGCGAGGCCGACGGCGTGGCGTCCGACATCAATCGTTCGGAGGCCGACATCGTCTGGGTGGGCCTTTCGACGCCGAAGCAGGAACGCTGGATGGATCGCTTCAGGGCCCGACTGGACGCCCCCGTTCTCATCGGCGTGGGAGCCGCCTTCGATTTTCATGCGGGCTTGAAGTCGCAGGCACCCGCCTGGATGCAGAAGAGCGGAATGGAGTGGCTCTACCGCCTGCTGTCGGAACCTCGGCGGCTCGGGCCTCGCTACCTCCGAAACAACCCGCTCTTCCTGTCCCGGATCGCGTGGGAGGAAGCACTTCGGGTTGCGGGTCGGGCGCCGAGCCTCGCCGGCGAGGGGGCGTGATGGCTGCAGGTGGATTGCGTGTGGCGACGGCCTCGCCCCGAGGGCCGGGCCCGGCTGGGATCTCCGATCCCCTTCGCCCCCTCTTCTTCCATTGGAACGGGGATCTCTACGGAGCGAGCCGGTCTCTCTTGAGGCTCACTTCCCGTCTCGCCCGAGACGGACACCGTCCGATGGTGGTTCTGGGTCAACCAGGGCCACTGGCCGCTCTCCTCACCGCCGCCGGCGTGGACGTCCGGCACACGGGATGGATGGCCGCGCTGGAGAGGTCGGACGTGACGTCGCCCCTCGCCATGGTCCGCTTCCTGGCCCGCGCCCTGGGGTCGATTCCCGTCTACCTGCGAATTCTGGCCCAGGTCAGGCCGGACGTCGTGCACACCAATGCCTCCATCGTGATCACGTCCGGGCTGGCCGCCCGCCTCACGGGACGCCCCCACGTTTGGCACATGAGGGAGACCTACGGGGACTTTCCGAGGCTGTGGCCCCTGTTTCAGCGCTTCGTGGCGGCTCTGAGCACTCGCGTGGTCTGCATTTCCGAGTGCGTGGCCACCCAGTTTTCTCCGGAGATCCGTGACCGGAAGGTGGACGTGATTCACAACGGCATTCCCCGGGCCGAGCTGCGGGTGCCCGACCCGCACGAGGTGGAACGACTGCGACGCCACTGGGGCCTCCTGGGCCACACCACGGTTGGAGTGGTCGGGCGCATCAACCTCCGGCGCAAGGGGCAACACCTCCTGGTGGACGCGGCAGTACGCCTTGCGGCCCAACATCCCTCGGCGCGGTTCCTGATCATCGGCAGCGCCTACCCCGGGAAGGAGCGAGAGGAGTCGCGGCTGCGGGCCATGATTGAAGAGCGAGGTCTGGCGGACCGCTTCGTTCTCACGGGCGACATGGGGGACCTCCCCCTCATCTACGGACTCCTGGATGTGCTCGTGGTGCCCTCTCCCGTTCCGGAGCCGTTCGGCAATACGGCTCCCGAGGCCATGGCCTACGGCATTCCGGTGGTCGGTACCGATCTTGGGGGGACGGCCGAGATCGTGGCTCACGGCGAAACCGGATTCCTTTTCCCGCCGGAAGACGCCGAAGCGTTGGCGGCCTGCGTCGACGTGCTGTTGGGCGACCCTGACCTCCGGCGCCGCCTGGGCGACGCCGGACGAGCGGCCTTCGAAGACCGTTTCGAGTTCGAGCTCTGCTACCGGGGCATGGTCGATGTTTTGGCCCGGGCGCGGGGGCGGCGGCCTTCCAATCCGGAAGCGCCGGCCTTCGATCCCGTCACGCCGTCCCCGGAGGCGCGGTCATGAGCATGTCCGGAGCGGCCCTGGGCCCGGACTCCCGGGGCAACGGGCCGAGCGTCTTCCTGACGGGCGCGTCGGGGTTCATCGGGACCAACCTCGTCGATGCCCTCGAAGGGAATGCACGCATCACCAACCTGGACGTCGTGGCCCCCTTGAGGAGCCGACACGGAGCCTACTGGGTGCGGGGTGACATCATGGATGCCCCGGGGCTGAAGATGCACATGGCCGAGGCCCGGCCCAGCATCGTGATCCACCTCGCGGCCCGGACGGACTGCGACGAGGACACGACCGTAGAAGAGGGCTACGGCGTCAATACCAGGGGCACCGCCAATGTGCTCGATGCGATCGTGGCGACGCCGTCGGTGGAGCGGGTCATCATCACGTCCACACAGTACGTGTCGGGACCCGATCACCTGGTGACCCATGACCAGGACTACGGCCCGCATACCGTGTATGGGGCGAGCAAGGTGGAAACGGAACGCTTGACGCGCGCCGCCGACCTACCGGTTCCCTGGACGTTGATCCGCCCGGTGAATATCTGGGGCCCCTGGCATGAGAGGTACCGAAGGGAATTCTGGCGGGTCGCACAACGAGGCCTGTATGTGCACCCTGCCGGTCCGCCCGTCCTCCGTACCTACGGCTACGTGGGGAACGTGGTCTGGCAGATCGGCCGGATCCTGTCCGCCCCTCGCGAGAAGATCCACCGGCGGGTGTTCTATGTGGGGGATCCGCCCATCGACGTCTTCGACTGGGCCGACGGCTTCTGCCGCGCCCTGAGGGGCAGGGGAGCGCGGCGGGTGCCCCGGTTCCTCCTCCGCGGCCTGGGGCTTCTCGGCGATGGGCTGGCGCATCTGGGCCGGACTTTCCCGCTGACCACGTCCCGGTACCGGAACATGATTCAGTCCTACGAGGTGGACATGGGCGGCACCGTGAACGCCCTTGGACCCGCTCCCTTCAGCCTCTCGGACGGGATCCGGGAATCGGCGTCCTGGCTGGAGGCGGTCCGCGGGGGCTACCAGGACGAGTGGGCGTCCGTGCTCGAGGGCACTCTCAGCGTCACGGAGCCGGGCCGGGTGTCGGGCGGCGGATCGGCGGAGGCATCGGCCCTGACCGGTGTGGGAGGGAACAGATGAGTGCCGGGGGCGACACCCGTAGGTCGGGCCTTGGAGCCCCGGTCGTGCGGCCCACAGGGGTGGTGTACGCCTTCTCGGCGGAACCGGGCAAGGGTTCGGAGCCGGGCGGGGGTTGGAGCGTCATAATGGCGCTGGCCGAGGCCGCCGACCTGACCGTGTTGGTCAAGAGCGAACACGTCGAGGCCATACGGGCGTGGGAAGCCCGCCGCGGCCGGCCGGGGATTCGCTTCGTGGAGGTCCGGCCTCCCCTCCCGGGCCCTCTCCAGAAAGCCCACCGCATCACCGAGTTCGTCACCTACCTCCTCTGGCTGCGGGCCGCGGAGCGGACGGCGACCCGTCTCCACCTGGAAGAGCCCTTCGATTTCGCGTATCACGCCACCTATTCGGTCTACTGGCTCCCGACCCCCGCAACGCGGATGGGGATTCCCAGCATCTGGGGGCCCGTCGGTGGAGGCGTGGCGGCGCCCCGGACCGTCCTCGGATTCCTCGGCATCTCCGGCCTTTTCGACGACGCCCTCGACAGGATGGCCGTGGCTGCGGCGGCCCTGTGGCCCGGGACCCGCCGAACCTGGCGCGAAGCCTCCATTCGCATCGTCCAGAACGAGGACACGCTGGCTCGCCTCCCGGCGCGGTTGAGGGCGCACACCCACGTGCTCAACGCCGGCGAGCTCACGAGCGTCGCCAGACCGCCTGTCCAGGGCCGACAGCCCGTCGTCGTGTTCCCTTCGGCCCTCATCTCGCGGAAATGCCCACGCCTCGCTCTCGAGGCCCTCGTCCATGCTCCCGGGGTCCGACTCCAGTTCGTCCACGGTGGCCCCCAGGAGGCGATGCTCCGGCGCCTGGCCCGGCGCCTGGGTGTGGCGAGCCGGGTGGAATTCCTCGGGAAGATCCCGAGGGGAGAGCTGTTCGAGCGCGTGGCCGGAGCGTCCGCCGCTCTGTTCACGGGCGTGCGGGAGGAGGGTGGCCTGGCCCTCGCCGAGGCATTGTCGCTCGGGACCCCCGTCGTGGTCCTTTCAGTCGGCGGAGCGAGGACCCTGTGTCAGGCCGCGCCGGATGCCGGACGCGTTGCCCTCGTGGACCCCTATGACCCCCGTGGGGCGAGAGTGGCCCTCGGCGCCGCCATGGATCGATTCGTCCGGTTCCCCGTGTCCGAGGACGGACCCAATCTGGACGCCGCCGTCGCCTCGCGACGGCTGGTTGCCCTGGTCGGCAGGGCACTGGGCCGAGACCTGGCGCTCCCCGAAGTCGCTCCGGGAGCATCCGCGAAACCCATCCAAGACCGCACCACCCTCGATCCCCTGGCCACGGCCACCGGAGGAGACTGATGAAGAAGTACAATCCTGCCCGGCGTCTGGGCGTCCTGTTGCTCCTGGCCCTGCCGGCGCCGGCCGTGGGCCAGAGTGCGTCCGGGGGCGGGGGTGGTGCGGCCGCCGACGGAGACGTCGCCATGGCCGACGCCCTGGTTGTCGGAGACATGGTTCGCCTGACGTTCTGGTTGGACCAGGAGCTCAGCGGCGAATACGTCGTCGACGAGAGCGGCGAGTTGGTTCTCCCTCTCATCGGCCGGCAGGCCGCCACCGACGTGTCGCCCCTGGCCCTCAAGGACCGCCTGCGAGTCGCGTACGGAGGCGTTCTCCGGAATCAGGACGTGCAGATCCTCCTGCTCCGCCGAATCCGGGTTCTGGGCCAGGTTCGAAGACCCGGCCTGTACCACGCCGAGCTGGGGATGACGGTGGGGGACGTCCTGGCCCTGGCGGAGGGGCTCGAAGCAGACGCCGACGACGGAGGGATCGAGCTGATCCGCTTCGGCGAGACCCGAATCTCGGGCCTGGACCCCACGCTGGTGGTCGGCGAGGGCCTCCGATCCGGTGACCAGCTCTTCGTGCCCGAGAAGAGCTGGTTCCGTCGAAACGCGACCGCAGTCCTCGGCACTGCGGCCTCCATTACCGTCGCCCTCATCTATCGCGGCTTCTCGAGGTAGGATCACCATGTTGGAACGCACTCAAGCGCCGATCCGGGCGCTGGAACTCGGGCCCGGGCCCTCGACTCCCGCGTCGGCCTCCTGGATCCAAGCTCCCAGGCCCGTCGGAATCGTCCTCAAGCGGCGTCGTTCGACTCTGGCCCTGGCCCTCGTGGGCAGTCTCGCCCTCGTCGGCGGATACACGGCCCTCCAGGTTCCCGAATACAGTTCCGTGGCCACGATCCTGGTAGAGGGTGGGCGTGAGGGCCAGATCGCCACTCCCCTGGACGTTCTCGGCCGCGTCGGGTCCGTGAGCCCGGTCCAGACGGAGGCCGAGATGCTCCGCTCGAGACGGGTCGTCGAGCCCGTGGTCGACGAAATGGACCTTCACGTGACGGTGGAATGGGACGGCGTTGCCGCCCGGCCGGCCGACGCGTTCCCCCACTTCGACGCGTCTCCGGAGACGCCCCCCGGAGTCTTCTGGCTCCGAAGGGGGGAGGACGGGTCGGTGGGCCTGTTCAGTGAGACGGGGGGCTTTCCCATGGCCATGGCCAGGCCCGGCGATACGCTCCGGGTGGCGGGTCTCTCCCTCCTTCCACCCGAGGGGTCGGGTTGGCGGGAGATCCGGCTGGAGGCGGATCGGTTCGCGGCGGCCGTCAATGGCGTCTTCGAACGCGTTTCGATCCGCACCGATCCGGCCGTGGACCTCATTGAGTTGTCCTGCCGAGCCCCGGATCCCGCGGAGGCTCAGACCCTGTGCAACGGCATCGCATCCCGCTACATCCAGCTCCGTACGGTCCTGCAGCGGGCGGAGGCCAGCTCCACGGCACGTTTCCTGGGTGAGCAGGTGGATGTGGTCCGTGGCCACCTGGCGGCAGTAGAGGACTCGCTCGAGCGATTCGCCTCCAGGAACCGTATCGTGGCGCTGGAAGAGCAGGCAACCGAGGA
>JAHEKK010000206.1:0-855 GCA_024638395.1 Gemmatimonadota bacterium
GTACGAGAAGCCATCGAACAGAAGCTGGAGCGTGAACAGCAGGTCGCTTCCGAGCAGTTCCAGACACAGATCATCCAGGAACAGGCCCGGCAGCAGGCGGAAGAGGCGAAGGGAATCGCCGAGGCCCAGCGAATCATCAGCGAAGGGCTGTCTCCCGAGTATCTGACTTTCTTCTATATCCAGCAGCTCACCGAAATGCCCGAGGGATCGGTGATCTACGTACCCACGGAGGGAGCGATCCCCCTGATCCGGAACCTGGGCCGCTAACCTGATCCGGTGGGCCCCAACGAGCCGCGAGAGGGAGGTTCAGATCCCGACGGCGGCGTTCCGTCGTGGACCCTTTGGGGGATTGAGGCGATGAGCGAACGAGTGGCGTCATGATCAGGAAGGGAATGCGGCGCGGGGCCGTGGCGGCGGTGCTGTTCGCTTCAGGCGGCCTGCTGACCTTGTTCACGGGGTGCTCGCCGGTGTACGTGCTCAAGGCCGGCTGGGCCGAGGCCAAGATCCTCAACGCCCGCCGACCGATGCATGAGGTCGCAGCCGACAGCGCCCTTGACGGGCGATCCAGGGGGAAGCTCACCCTGGTGATGGAAGCCCGGGAGTTCGCTCAGAGGGATCTGGGGCTGAACGTGGGGGATTCCTACACCACCTACGCCGCCCTGGATCGCGACACCCTGGCCATGGTCCTTTCCGCGGCCCACCGGGACCGGATCGTCTCGAAGACGTGGTGGTTCCCCGTGGTCGGCCATGTGCCCTACAAGGGGTTCTTCGACCTCGACGACGCCCAGAAGTAGCAGTCGGGTCTCGAGGCCGAAGGATTCGACACCTACCTCAGGCCGACGGCGGCCTTCAGCA
>JAHEKK010000206.1:865-6215 GCA_024638395.1 Gemmatimonadota bacterium
CAGCACCCTCGGATGGTTTTCGGATCCGTTGCTCTCGACCCTGATGCGCTACGACGAGGTGGAGCTCGTCGAGACCGTACTCCACGAGCTATCGCACAACCATCTCTTCGTTCCGGGTCGGGTCCAGTTCAACGAGAGCTTCGCCACCTGGGTCGGCCGAAACGCCAGCATCCAGTTCTTCTGTCGGCGACCCGGCGGAGGAACCGACACGGTATGGTGCAACCGGGCGACGGACCGATGGACCGACGAGATGAGCTTTTCGGTGTTCATCGATGGGCTGGTGGAGGAGCTTCAAGCCGTGTACGGCGATTCGGCCCGCTCCTACGACCACAAGCTGGCGGCCCGGGACAGTGTCTTCGAAGCGGCAAAGGAGCGCTTCAGGACGGACATACGGCCGGGGTTCCGATCTTTGACCTTCGGGAGCTTCCTGACCACGCCGTTGAACAACGCCACGCTGTTGAGCCGGATGCGCTACTACCACCGGCTCCCGGACTTCCACGCCCTGTTGGAGGAACACGGTGGCTCCCTCCAGGATGCGATCGAAACCCTGCGCCTGGGCGCCGAAGCCGGTGGAGATCCGTTCGATCTCCTGCCCTCCGACACCTTCCGCGGAGCGTTGTAATGGGTAGGTAGGTCCAGTAGGTTTGTCGGTTCTTCCCGTCCAAGACGGTTCCCCAGGCACAGGTGCGGCCTGCCGGGAACGCCCGGCACCGACCCCCGAAAACCATGTCAAACGACCCCGAACGGGGGTATCGCCCCGCTGCAGTCGAGCAGAAATGGCAAGAGGCCTGGGAGCGCGATGGGACCAACACGCTCACGGCTGACGAGCTCCGTAGCGCCGAATCGCCCTTCTACAACCTCATGATGTTTCCCTATCCCTCGGCCGAGGGACTGCACGTGGGGAACATCTATGCGTTTACGGGCGCCGACATCCACGGCCGGTACAAACGGATGACGGGACATACGGTGTTTCAGCCCATGGGCTTCGACGCCTTCGGCATCCACTCCGAGAACTTCGCTCTGAAGGTCGGCACACATCCGATGGAGCTCATCCCCCGGAATGTGGCCAACTTCACCCGTCAGCTCAGGCGGACCGGGGGCATGTTCGACTGGCAGCACACCGTCGACACCACGGATCCCGGCTACTACAAATGGACCCAGTGGCTCTTCCTCCAGCTCTTCAAGGCCGGGCTGGCCGAGCACAAGGAAGCCCCCGTCAATTGGTGCCCTTCATGCATGACGGTCCTGGCCAACGAGCAGGTCATCGCCGGAGCCTGCGAGCGCTGCGGGACACCGGTGGAGCAGCGAAGGATCAAACAGTGGTTCTTCAAGATCACGCGCTATGTGGAGCGGCTGCTGGAAAACCTGGACCATATCGATTGGTCCGAGACGACGCTCAAGGCCCAGCGCAACTGGATCGGACGCAGCGAAGGGGGTGAGCTCCGCTTCCCCGTCGCCCGGCGGAACGGGGACCGTTGGGAACCCACGGACCAGGTCGTGCCCGTGTTCACTACGCGGCCGGACACGGTATTCGGCGCCACCTACGTGGTCCTGGCCCCCGAACACCCCATGGTCGACGTCGTCACCACCCCCGAGGCCCAGGCGGCCGTTCGGGACTACCAGGCTCGAACCGCGGCTACGGACCTGGTGGCCCGCCAGAAGGCGGACAAGACCAAGACGGGTGTGTTCACGGGTGGGCGGTGCATCAATCCCGCGACGGGGGAGCCCGTGCCCGTCTGGATCGCAGACTACGTTCTGATGGAATACGGAACGGGGGCCATCATGGCCGTTCCGGGCCACGACGAGCGGGACTTCGAGTTCGCCACGGAGCTGGGGCTCCCCATTGTCCGTGTCGTCGCAGGCGAGGGCCAACAGGCGGATACGCCGCTGGACGAGGCCTATACCGACAACCGGAACGGGAGACTGGTGAACTCGGGCCGCTACGACGGACTGCCCGTGGACGAAGCCAAGTCGGCGATCGTGAATGACCTGGCCAAGGAGGGTCTGGGGGAACTGCGGGTCAACTACCGCCTGCACGACTGGTGCGTGTCCAGGCAGCGCTACTGGGGCCCCCCGATTCCCATCATCCACTGCCCCTCGTGCGGCGCGGTTCCGGTCCCCGAATACGACCTCCCGGTCGAACTACCCGCCGTCGACGACTTCCGTCCGGACGACTCGGGGGTGAGTCCCCTGGCCAGGGTCGAGGACTGGTTCCGCGTACCCTGCCCGGAGTGCGGAGGGGAAGCACGCCGCGAGACCGACGTATCCGACAACTTCCTGGACAACAGCTGGTACTTCCTCCGCTACCCGTCCACGGACTTCGAGGATCGCCCCTTCGACCCGGAGATCACCCGGCAGTGGCTCCCCGTGGACACGTACATCGGCGGGAACGAGCATGCCGTTCTTCACCTTCTGTACTCCAGGTTCACCACGATGGCCCTCCATGACCTGGGGCATCTGGATTTCGAGGAGCCCTACATCAAGTTCCGGGCCCACGGATTGATCATCCGGGAGGGGTCCAAGATGTCCAAGAGCAAGGGCAATGTGATCGTCCCGGACCCCATCATCGAGGACTACGGCGCCGATACGTTCCGGCTCTACCTCATGTTCCTGGGGCCCTTCTCCGAAGGCGGCGACTACCAGGACACGGGAATCACGGGGCCCCACGGGTTCGTTCACCGCCTCTGGGAATCCGTGGTACCCAAGGACGGAGAGCTCCCGGACACTCCCCCGGATCCGGACGTGGAGCAGAAGCTCCACCAGACCATTCGCCAGTTGTCGGAGCAGATTCCGGCCCTCCAGTACAACACCGCAATCGCGGCCATGATGGAGTATCTCAACGTGGCGCGGGCAGGGGGCAGGCGCCCGAGTCGGGCAGAGGTCGAACCCCTGGTGTGCCTGGTGGCGCCTTTTGCGCCCCATGTGGCGGAGGAGCTCTGGCAACGCCTGGGCCACGAAGGGAGCATCTTCGACGGCGCGAATTGGCCGACATTCGACCCGGCCAAGGCGGCCGAGTCCACGGTGCAGGTCGCCGTCCAGGTGAACGGTAAGCTGCGGGGCACGGTCTCCGTTGCGCCGGGCACGGCCGAGGCCGATCTGGTCGCGTTGGCCAAAGCCGAAGCCAACGTGGCGAAACATCTGGAGGACGTGCAGGTTCGAAAGGTGATCCACGTTCCCGACCGACTCCTGAACTTCGTGGTCGGGTGAGCCCCTCAAATCCAACCCGGATCGGGTGAAAATGTCAGAAGGTCTGGAACAGGCGTCCCAGATGCAGAAGCTGGCCATCGACACGATCAAAGTCCTGGCGATGGACGCCGTCCAGGCCGCGAACTCGGGGCATCCCGGCACGCCGATGGCTCTGGCACCCGCGGGTTATGCGCTTTGGAAGCGTCATCTTCGACACAACCCGGCGAATCCGGCCTGGCCCGACAGGGACCGGTTCGTCTTGTCGGCGGGCCACGCCTCCATGCTGATCTACTCCCTCCTGTACCTCACGGGCTACGACCTGAGCCTGGAGGACATCAAGAACTTCCGGCAATGGGGAAGTAAGACGCCCGGCCATCCTGAGTACGGCCACACCCCGGGAGTCGAAACCACGACCGGACCGCTCGGCCAGGGCGTCGGGACGACGGTGGGCATGGCCCTGGCCGAGCGCTGGCTGGCGGCCCGATACAACCGGCCGGGCCACACGCTCGTCGACCACCACACCTACGCCCTGTGCTCAGACGGCGACCTGATGGAGGGCCTCTCCCACGAGGCGGCGGAGCTGGCCGGACACCACAAGCTGGGCAAGCTGATCTGGATCTTCGACGACAATCGCATCACGATCGAGGGGTCCACGGACCTGGCTACGTCCACCGACCAGCGGCGCCGCTTCGAAGGCTACGGCTGGCACACGCTGGAGGTGGACGACGGATCGGACGTCGACGCCATCGACCGGGCGATCCGGGCGGCCAAGGCCGAAGCCGATCGGCCCACACTCATCGTCCTTCGTACGCGCATTGCGGAGGGTAGCCCCAACATGGTGGGCTTGGCGTCCACCCACGGAGCTCCTCTCGGCAACGAGGAGATCCTCGCAACGAAGCGGAATCTCGAATACCCGTCGACAGAGCCATTTCACGTGGAGCCGGCGGCGCTGACCCACTGGCGAGAGGGGTCGGCCTCCTGGAGGCAGGACGAGGAGGACTGGACGGCCCGATTCGCCGCCTACCGGGAGGAGCATCCGGACCTGGCCAGGGAGTTCGAGTCGGCCGTCCAGGGCGAGCTTCCGGACGGGTGGGACCGTGACCTGCCGGACCTTTCGTCAGCCGTCAACGCCACCCGGGGCCATTCGGGCGCCGTCATCCAGGCGTTGGCAGAGGCGATACCCAACCTGGTCGGCGGATCCGCCGACCTCGGCGGGTCCAACAAGACCGACATCAAGGGCGGCGGGGACCTGCTCCCCGACACGCCGGGAGGGCGCATCGTCCACTTCGGCGTTCGGGAACACGCCATGGGCGCCATCTTGAACGGAATGGCCCTCCACGGCGGGATCAGGCCCTTCGGCGGTACGTTCCTCATCTTCTCCGACTACATGCGCCCGGCCATTCGCCTCGCGGCGCTCATGAAGCTCCCGGTGACGTATGTCTTCACCCATGACAGCATCGGTCTCGGGGAAGACGGCCCCACCCATCAGCCGATCGAACAACTGATGGCGCTGCGAGCCATTCCCGGCGTTCTCGACCTGAGGCCCGCCGACGGTCCTGAGACCGTGGAGGCCTGGCGGGCTGCGCTGAGCTACCGAACGGGCCCCAGCTTCCTGGCCCTCACGCGACAGAAGGTGCCGGCCCTGAGCCAAACTGGGGGCGGCGCCGCAGCCGGCCTCCACCGGGGCGCGTACGTTCTCTCAGAGGCGAAGTCCGGTCGGCCCGACTGCATCGTCGTGGCCTCGGGTTCGGAGGTCCAGTTGGCGCTCGCGGCGCAGTCGCGATTGTCGGCTTCGGGCCTCTCGATACGGGTCGTCAGCATGCCGAGTTGGCGGCTGTTCGCCGAGCAGCCCCCTCGGTACCGTGAGGAGGTCTTCCCGGGTACCGTTCCCCTCCGCATTTCCATCGAGGCCGGAAGCACGCTTGGCTGGTCCCGGTGGTTGGGTCCCCAGGGTTTGTCCATCGGAATCGACGAGTTCGGTGCTTCGGCGCCGGCCGAAACCCTGTACGACGAGTATGGTGTCACCGTGGACGCGATTTGCGTCGCGGTGACCCGGCACTACAGAACGGCGGCAGCCAGCTAGCCCCGTGACTGGCCAGGTTGGGGGGCGCCACGGCCCCCACCGAAGGCCCGCGCCGGCGATTCCACCTCTGGCCCTCTATCC
>JAHEKK010000207.1 GCA_024638395.1 Gemmatimonadota bacterium
TGGGGGAGCAGGTGGTAGAGCATCAGCCTTCTCCCCCGCCCGACCCGTCACCGTCGCTCTCGGCCCAGGACTGGAAGGCTGACTCCAGTCGGACCCCCCGGGACGCCTTGAACAGGACTGTGTCACCGGGTCGCACCTCACCGGACAGGGCCCGGCCCAGGGCGGGTACATCGGCGAATCGTTCGATTCGCCCGTCCGTCTCTTCTCTCGCGGCCTCGGCAAACGCTCCCACCAGGAGGAACCGGTCGACGCCGGCCGACAGGGCCCCCGCCAGGACCTTCTTGTGGAGCTCGCCCGACCGGTGCCCCAGCTCGAGCATGCTCCCCAGGATCGCGATCCGCCGGCCCTCGGCCCGTCTCTCCTCGAGATGCTGGAGAGCGGCTTGGACGCTCTGGGGATTGGCGTTGTAGCAGTCCAGAATCACCGAAGCGCCGTGGACGCGAGTCGTCTCTCCCCTCATGGCGCGGGGGCCGACCTGTGAAACACCGCGGGCGGCGGACTGGGCAGGCACGCCGAGGCACTGGGCCACCGCCAGTGCCAGCAGCGCGTTGTACACGCCGTGACGCCCGGGAACCTTGAGGTCGATCTCCTGGCCGTTCCACGAGAAGGCATAGGTGCCGTCCGTTCTCAGCCTGAGATCCAGGGGTTTCAGGCCGGCATCGGCTCGTTGGGAGAGGCCGCTTACCCTGACATCGGCGCGCAGAAGCCGGGTCCGTTCCGCCAGAACGCTCGGGTCGTCACCCACGATGACCACCCCCGATTCGGGAACCGCCCGTGCCAGGTCCAACTTCTCGTCGAGGACACCCTCCAGGTCGCCGAGCAACTCCACATGGGTCTCGGAGACCGTCGTGAGGACGCCCACGGTGGGCTCTGCAACCCGGGCGAGCTCTCGGATCTCCCCGGGCTGGTTGGTGCCCATCTCCAACACGAGGGCCGACGCGTCCTGGGCCATTGCCAGAATCGTCAGGGGCACCCCGATGCGATTGTTGAGATTCCCCACGGTCCCGTGGGCGGCGAGGAATCCGGAGATCGCCCCAAGGGTCAGGTCCTTGGCGGTCGTCTTCCCCGAGGATCCCGTGATTCCCACGACCGGGACATCGACTGCCCGGCGGCGGAATCGCGCCAGATCCCCCAGGGCACGGAGGGTGTCGTCCACACGGTAGACCTGAACGCCTCCCGGCTGAGGCACGGGCCCGCGGGCGTCTATCACCAGGCCGGTGCATCCGGCGGCGAGGGCCTGGTCGAGGAAGTCGTGGGCATCGAACCGGTCGCCCTGGAGGGCGACGAAGAGGTCGTCGACTCCGGCCTCGCGCGTATCGGTGGAGATCCGTCGATAGGTGTGATCCGTCGCTCCTTCGGGATCCAGGCCGAGGGCCCTACGGACGCGCAGGTCGGTCCACGGGAACACGGATTCCGTCACGGGCGCCCCTGGATTGCGTGCAGCGGGAGGGGGCGTCCGGGGTAGCCTGCTGAACGAGGAGACGCCGTCACTGGACCGGCTCCCCGCCCAGGGCCGCATGCACGATGCGTCGCTCATCGAAGGGACGCTTTTCGGTGCCGACCACCTGGTAGGACTCGTGTCCCTTGCCGGCCAGGACCACCATGTCCCCCGGGGCAGCCTCCCCGATTGCCCAGTGGATCGCCTCTCTGCGGTCGACGAGCTCCACGCGGTTCGCGCGGCCCGACACCCCGGCCGCCACCTCGGCGACGATGGCCTCCGGGTCTTCGGTGCGGGGGTTGTCGGACGTGACGACGGCCACGTCGGCGTAGCGTGAGACGGCCTCGCCCATGCGCGGCCGCTTCGCCCGGTCCCGGTCGCCCCCGGCGCCGAAGACGACAATGAGGCGGCCTTCGACGAGGGGCCGGAGGGTCTGCAGCACCCGGTCAAGGGCGTCGGCCGTGTGAGCGAAGTCGATCAGGACGTCGAAGGGGACCGAGAGGACCCGCTCCAGCCGCCCGGGAATCTGGGGCGCGGATGAGAGGGCGTCGGCCACCTCGGCCAGCTCCATTTCGAGGGCAAGGCCCACGGAGGCGGCAGCCAGGGCGTTTTCCACGTTGAAGCGCCCCAGCAGGGGGAGGCGAACGGCGGCACTCGCACCCCGGTAGTCGAGGCTGAACGCCGCGCCCTCGGCCGTCAGCACGATCCCCGTGGCCGCTACGTCGGCAGGCGTGTCAAAACCGTAGGACAGGCGGGCGCCGGAGATGGGCAAGCCTACCCAGGACGGAACGTCGGCATTGTACACGACCGTCCCCCCCGCCTTCGAGAGGCTCACCAGGCGCCGCTTCGCCGCGAGATACCCATGCCAGTCTCGGTGGTAGTCCAGATGGTCCCGGGTGAGGTTGGTGTAGACCACCACGTCGAACCGGAGGGCATCCAGCCGGTACTGGGCGAGGGCGTGGGAGGACGCTTCGAGCAATACGTGGCGAACACCGGTGTCGCGGAGCTGGGTCAGCCAGTCGGATACCCGCTCGAAACCGGGGGTCGTGAGGCCCTCGGTGGACGGATCCCGCAGGCCGTCGGGCCCCACGAGACCGAGCGTTCCGATCGCCGCCGCCGGCCCCTTCCGGGAAAGGACATGTCGAGCCAGAAAGGCGGTCGTGGTCTTGCCGTTGGTCCCGGTCACCCCGACGGTAGTCATGACCTTCCACGGACTGCCCGCGACCCGGTCCGCGGCAACCGCTCCGGCCAGACGGACGTTGTCCACGATCACCTGGGGGAGTTCCACTTCGGCAACCTCCCGCTCGACCAGAGCGGCCACGGCTCCGGCTCGGGCCGCGTCGGCCAGGAAATCATGACCGTCATGGGAGTCCCCTCGCCAGGCGACGAAGAGGTCCCCTGAGGCCACGGTCCGGGAGTCCTGCCGCACATGGGAAACGGACAGGGTCTCGGGCACCGGGGAGTCGACCCGTACGCCCGCCGCTTCCACGGCCCGGATGATCTCCGTCATCGGCACGCTCACCCGTCCCCGCCCCGGCCCACCACCAACACGGTGTCGCCGGCATCGAGGACGGCGCCTGCAGCGGGCCGGGTCTCACGCACGGCGCCGCCGCCCTCGAAGCGCACCCGGAGTCCAAGCTCATGAAGGCGGCGAACCGCGACCCGAGCCGGCGAGCCCTGAAGGCGCGGCACTTGCACGGTGCCCTCCGGGTCCGGCAGGGGTTCGGCCTCGTTGCTCGGGGCCAGCGTGTTGGCGAAGCGGACCGAGGGGCTTGTGGGCGGGGCCGGGGCGGGGCGTCTTCGGGCTCGGGCAAGCGCCTGACGATCCACCGGAGAGCTCCCTGCCGACAGAAGGGCTTCGAGCATGGCTCGAGTGATGGGCGCCGCCGTGGAACCACCGTAATAGGTTCCCTTGGGCCGGTCCAACTTCACGAAGAGCAGAAGCTGTGGATCGTCGGCTGGGAAGTAGGCCCCGAAGGATGCGTTGTATGCGCCGGTCTCGTAGCGACCGCCCACGCCGGTGGCCCGGGCAGTACCGCTCTTCCCGGCCACGAGAAAGGAGGCCAGGCGCGCCAACGTCCCGGTGCCGGCTTCCACGACATCGACGAGGACGGGCGTGATCCGGTCCGTCACCTCAGTGGACACGACGCGGCGAACCAACTTGGGTGTACCCACCGCGACGGCCCGCCCCTCGGTGTCTCGGACCTCCCGGATCAGGATCGGCTCCATCAGGGCGCCACCATTGGCCAGGGCTCCGAAGGCCATGGCCATCTGGATGGGCGTCACCGACAGCTCATACCCGATGGAGAGCGACTGGGGAGATTGGAGAGACCACTGCTCCGGGCGTCGCAGCACCCCCGATGCCTCTCCGGGAAGGGGAAGGCCCGTAAGGGCTCCGAACCCGAAATCCCTGAGGGCCTCATACTGCTGGGCCTTTGTGAGGCGCTGGGCGAACTTGGCAATCCCCACGTTCGAAGACTGCCTGACAACCCCGGCAAGGGTCAGCCAACCGTCACGATGGACGTCGTTGATCCTTCTTCCGTTGATGACCCAGAGCCCGTTCTCGGTGTCCACCGAGTCCGTGAGCGCAGCCAGATCGTGCTTCAGCAGCGCCGCCACGGTGAAGGGCTTCATCGTGGAACCCGGCTCGTACGTCGTATTGACCGACGAGAGGGCCGCAGTGGACCCTTCGACCACGGAGACCATGGCCAGGACTTCGCCGGTGTGCGGCTCGGTAATGATCAGATCGCCGCCCCGCGCACCCGCCGAGTCCACGGATGCCACGAGGATCTCCTCGGCAATGGACTGAAGGTCCGTATCGAGCGTCAGCGTCACGTCACGGCCGGGATGGGGCTCCTGGACGATCACGCTCTGGCCCGGGATCTCCCGCCCCAGGTTGTCTCTCGCGACGATGGACTGGCCGCTCCGCCCAGCCAGAATCGAGTCCATGGCCTGTTCGATCCCACCCACCCCGTCGCCGTCCCGGACGCGGCCGAGAAGCCCACGGGCAAGCTCCGCGTGGGGATAGAGACGGCGGAGGTCGACGGTCTGGTGGACGCCTCTGTTGCGAACGAGCTCCGCCACCTGCGTCGTGGTGTGCCAGCCGGGAATGGGTACCCACCTCCGGTCGCCTCGCACGGCCCGGGTCGCCTGAGAGCGGCTGAGTTCCAGATCGGTTTGGAGGAGCCCGATGACCCCATCGGGATCCTGGATCTCGTTGGTGGCCAGCGCCAGGGAGACCCGTCGATGGCTTACCGCCAACTCACGGCCTCGCCGATCGAGAATCCGGCCCCGGGGGGCGGGCACGGCCTTCAGCTTCTGGTGTTGCCGTACCGCTTCACGTGCCCAGGACCGGTGCTCGACCACCTGAAGCTCGGCAGCCCGAACCACCAGCCCGAGCCCGCTGAGGAGCCAGATCCCAAGCAGTACCCGCCGCCGGGTCTGGACCCGGGCGCGGGAGTCTCCGCCCTTTCGCCGACGGGTCATTGGCCGACTCCCGGGAGGAACTGCACTTCCGCTTCACGAGGAGGTCGCAGCCCGAGCCTGCGAGCCGCCTCCTCCAGGACCCAGGCCCGCCCCTCCTTGATCATGAGGTCGCGGGTCAGTTCTTCACGTTCGTCACGGGCCAGCTCGATCTGGCGATCCAGGTCGGCAAGGGCCTTCATCGTCTCCCGGGCCGAGGATTGCCTCCACGCCACGGTGGTCAGGGCAGCGAGGACGGCGGCCGCAGCCAACACCACCCGAGTCGTCCGGTCCGGGCCCCTCACGCGGCTTTTCTCCACGCCCGAAGCCGGGCGGGGCGTGAACGGGGGTTTGCCGCCAACTCGGCGGGCCCCGCCGAGACAGGCTTTCGTGTCAGGGTCTCACCCAGGGCCGACATCTCGTGTTGGCGTAGAGGGACCTTCGGAGGTATGCCTCGTCCGGGGTCACTCCAGGCTCGGAACATCCGCTTGACCGAGGCATCTTCCCCGGAATGGTAGGAGAGGACGACCAGGACGCCCCCTGGGTTGAGGGCGTCCCGAAGGGCGGGGAGGGCCTCTTCCAGCACCGCCAGCTCGTCGTTCACGGCGATCCTCACCGCCTGGAACACCCGGGCCTTTTCACTGTGCTTGGCCGGACGCCCCAGTACCGACTCCAGCACCCCGACGAGATCGTCCGATAGGGCCAGCGGTCGGCGTCCACGCCGCGCCACGATGGCCCGGGCGAGGGCCCGGGGGCGGGGTGCATCTCCACCCCGAAGGTCCCGCAAGAGTGCCGCTTCGGGCACTGAGGCGAGGTAGTCGGCGGCGGTAGCGCCCTCCAAGCTCATCCTCATGTCCAGGGACAACCCCGGACGCATCGAGAATCCGCGGCGGTCGTCGTCGAGTTGGTGGGAGCTGACCCCCAGGTCCAGGAGCGCCCCCGCCAGGCCGTCACGCCGGACCTGAGGATCCCCTGCGGCATCCAGAAAGGAGCCCAACAGAAGCCGGACCCGTGCCGCAAACGGCGCCAGGCGGGCCTGCGCCCGGGCCAGAGCCTCCGGATCCCGATCGATACCCAGGAGGCAACACCCAGGGCAGGCGGACAGGAGGGCGAAGGCGTGCCCGCCGCCACCCAGGGTCCCGTCCAGGTACAGCCCGTCACCACCTCGCGTCAGGTATGTCATCACCTCCTCGATGAGCACCGGAACGTGATAGGAGTCTGCATCGTGTTGGTCCTCGTCCTTCATGGTCCGGCGGGCTCGGCCGCGAGAGGGGGCCGCCAGGGCCAGGAGCCCCTGGGGTCAGCCAAA
>JAHEKK010000208.1 GCA_024638395.1 Gemmatimonadota bacterium
TCGGACCTGCGGCCTGATGGATCGGACCGCCGGTATGGGAGCCCTGGAGGTCAAGATCTGCGGTGTCACCCGGCCGGGGGACGCGGCCCTGGTCGGAGCGGCCGGTGCCGACTACTTGGGTGTGATCCTCTCACCGGGCTTCCCCCGCAGCCTGTCCCTGGACGCGGCGGCGGAGGTGGTCCGGGGGACCCGGACCAAACGAGTAGGCGTCATGGTCGACCCCGATCCCCATTGGGCCGTCGAGGCGGCTTTGCGCCTCGGTCTCCATGTCGTGCAGCTCCATGGCGACGAGTCGGTGGAGAGCGCGGGGACCATCGGGGCTGGGGGCGCGTGGGCCGTCTGGAAGGTGTTTCGAGTGGCCCGGCTGGACGATCTGCACATTCTGGGAGACTTTGCGGGAGCCGTCGACGGGGTCCATGTGGACACCCGTCCGGCGGGTCGGAAGCGTGGAGGCGGGACGGGTCGGACCTTTGACTGGCGGGGCGTGGGCGACGAGGTCCGGAAGGCAGTTCCGTCGGCTCGTTTCATCGCGGCCGGTGGGCTGACCCCGGAGAACGTGTGTTCGGCGGCCCGGATCCTGGGTCCGGACGTCGTGGACGTCAGTTCCGGGGTCGAGACCTCCGTGGGACGGAAGGATCCAAGCCTGGTGGAGGGCTTCATCCAGGCCGTACGACAATGTAGATCAGCCCCGGGAGGCTCCAGGTGACGACAGTTGTTGCAGGCCGCTTCGGGCCCTATGGCGGACAGTATGTGCCCGAGACCCTCATGCCCGCCCTTTCCGAGTTGGAAGAGGCGTGGGCCGACGCGAGGAACGACCCGGCCTTCGCCGATGCCCTGCAGGGTCTTTTGCGGGACTACGTGGGCCGGCCGACGCCACTCTACCGCGCGCGGCGGCTGGAGGCGGCGGCGAACGTCGCGCCCGTCTACCTCAAGCGGGAGGATCTGAACCACACCGGTGCCCACAAGATCAACAACACGCTGGGCCAGGTCCTTCTCGCCAAGCGGATGGGCAAGGAACGGATCATCGCCGAGACCGGCGCCGGTCAACACGGGGTCGCCACGGCCACCGCCTGTGCGCTGTTCGATCTGGAGTGCGTCGTCTACATGGGCGCTGAAGACGTCGAGCGGCAGGCCCTCAACGTGTACCGGATGGAGATGCTCGGCGCCACGGTTCGCACCGTGGAGGCCGGTACGCGTACTCTGAAGGATGCCACCAACGAGGCGCTTCGCGATTGGGTCACCCATGTGGGCCGTACCCACTACGTGATCGGGTCGGTGGTCGGTCCCCACCCCTTCCCCGTCATCGTGCGGGACCTCCAGGCGGTCATCGGACACGAAACCCGGGAGCAGATCCTCGAAGCCGAGGGGCGGCTGCCCGGGACCGTCATTGCGTGCGTGGGCGGCGGCTCCAATGCCATGGGGATCTTCCATGCCTTCGTCGACGACGCGGAAGTCGCCCTGGTGGGGGTGGAGGCGGCCGGCGAGGGACTGGGTTCCGGCCGATCCGCAGCGCCACTATCCGAGGGGCGTCCAGGCGTCCTCCATGGATCCCTCAGCTACCTCCTGCAGGATGCGGACGGGCAGGTGGCCCCGGCCCATTCCGTTTCTGCGGGGCTCGACTACCCCGGAGTCGGGCCGGAACACGCCCATCTGAAGGACCTGTTGCGGGCTAAATATGTGTCGGTAGGGGACGAAGCTGCTAAGGAGGCATTTCGCGCCCTTCCAAGGCTCGAAGGCATCATTCCGGCGTTGGAGTCGGCCCATGCCGTGGCCTACCTCCTTGCAGCGGGATCCGCCGGGGATTTGCCGGGTCCGGTCGTGGTATGCCTGAGCGGAAGAGGGGACAAGGACGTCGTTCAGGTTGCTCGGATGGACCGCCGCGCGGCCGGGTTGGACAAGAACTCATAAGGGCTCCGCTACGGCGCCGGAGCCCGGAGCGCAGCGAGAATCCATGAGCACATCGGTCGGCCAGGAAAGCCCGTCCCAGGGCGAAGGTTGGACCGACCTCGATCTACTCCCGCTCGGCCCCGTCAAAGAACTCTTCCAGGCGCTGGCCAAAGCCCTCCGCGCGCACCGCCTCTACGACGAGAACAACCCGGTCTACATCCGGTTCCTGAACAGCCTCAGGGAAGCCCTCCGCGCGGTGTGGGCCGAAACGGACACCCTCCAGGTCCAGGTCCACGAGTATCGCCTGGTCTTCATGGGTGAAGAGGTCTACAAGAGCGAGGAACGGACGGACTCGCTCTCTTTCATGTTCTGGAAGGACGGAATCCGGGAGATCGTCCTCGAGCGGGGCCTGGAAGACGCGGAGCTGCCCCTGTTCCTGGCGGCGCTCCAGCGTTCCCGCAACCTGACGGCGGAGGGTGACGACCTACTGACCATCCTCTGGGAAGCCAACCTCTCCCACTTCCGATACGGCTACGTCGATCTGCTTGCCGAGGGCGTCATGACCCCGGAAGCGGGAGATACTTCCCATGTGGATCTGACGGCGGTCCTCGAAGGGGAGATCGGCACGGAGTTGGCCGTGGCCGGGGCGGAGGAGGGGGGGGACCAGCCCCAGGCATCAGTCAGTCCGGAAGACTTCAATCCGACTCTGTACTCCCTCGGCCCGGCCGAGATGGAATACCTCCGGTCCGAGGTGGACCGGGAGTCGAGGCGGGACCTCCGGGGAGACGTGCTGTCGGCTCTCTTCGATCGCCTGGAAGAGCCGCAGTTTCCCGAGCGGCAGGAGGAGATCCTCCATGTGCTACGGTCGCTGCTTCCCAACCTCCTGAGCCGAGGGGCCCTGGCGAGCGTGGGTCAGATTCTGCAGGAGTTGGAGTGGGCCGCTGCCGAGCCTGGCCTCCTCCAGCCCGGAGGAGCCGCGATGGCCGTGGGCGTCATCGACGAGATGAGTCGGGAGTCGTCGTTGACTGAGCTCGTCCAGGCGCTTCGGGACGGATCCATCGCTCCCGACGCCCCCGCGCTGGCCCACTTCCTCCAGTTCCTGCGACCGGCAGCCCTTCCCGTCCTTCTTCGATTGGCCCGGGAAAGCGGCGAAAGTCTGCGTCCCGTTCTCCGGGAAGGCGTCCACGGCATCGCACGGCGTCACCCGCAAGCGATCAGCGCGCTGCTGGGTGATCCCGACGGAGTCCTGGTGGCCGAAGGTGTCCTTTTGATCGGGCGGTTGGGCATCACCAAGGCCATCCCGGCCGTCGGCAAGCTCATGGCCCACCGTGATCCTCGCGTGCGTCTCGCCTGTCTGGAAGTCATGGTGAGACTCAAGGCCTCGACGCTGTACAGTCACATCGAGAACGCCCTCAAGGACGACGATCGGAGCGTACGCATCGCCGGCGCGAAGGCGGCCAGGATGCTCCGCTACCAGCCGGCGGTGGGATGGCTGAGCACGGCCATCGAAGGGCGTGAAATCCGACATGCCGATCTCAGCGAGAAGATGGCCATCTTCGAGGCCTTCGGGTTCCTTGCCGGCGCCGGAACCGAGGACATCCTGGACCGGTTCCTGAACGGCCGGGGGTTCCTCGGGCGACGGGAGGACGAAGAGCTCAGGGCCTGTGCCGCACTGGCCCTCGGCTACGTCCGGAGCGAGAGGTCGCGAAACATTCTGACGGCCGCCCGCGACGATGCGAGTCCCATGGTACGCAACGCCGTCCGCAAGGCCCTCAAGCCTGCCGCAGACACGGAAGGTGGATCGTCGTGAACCCTGTCGAGCAATTGACACCCGCGCAGGCCCAGGACGAAGGGCGTGCCGTCCTCACGTCGTTCTACGCCGCCCTGCGGGCACTCAAGCTGTATCCCCTGGAGAACGTCACCGTTCAACAGGCGTTGGCCGAGCTCCATGAACGAGCCCGTATCGTCGTGGATCGGGAAGGGGCCCTCGAGCTCAGGGTCGTGGGTGACTTCTTCTTCATCAACGAGACGCGGCTTCGCCTCGACCTTTCCAACTTCTCGGTGTTCGGTGGCTTCGCGCGGCTCCTCCATGGGCACGGCGTCGGCGGGTTCGCGGTCACCCAGGGGGTTGCCCCGTCCGAATGGGTCCCCCTCCTCGCCCTGGTGCTGCGGGAGCCGGAGGGAGACGACCCCTTCGAGTCCTTCTCGGCCCGGTTCGCTGCCGCTCCGATCAGCCATGTCGAGGCACTCCCCGCCCACGACGCCCCCAGCGAGAGCGAGGACGACGAGTCTCTGGAAGCCGCCAAGGTCACCTACGCCAAGTCCGTCAAGGTGGCCAAGGACGTCCTTCACGACGTACGACTCGGCCGGGCCGTGAACGTGCGGCGGATGAAGCGGGCGGTGCAGGGGATCGTCGACCAGGTCCTGGCCAACGAGCCATCGATCATCACGATGACGACCCTCCGGGACTTCGACGAGTACACGTTCACGCATTCCGTGAACGTCTGCATCTTCTCGGTCGTCATCGGGCAGCGACTCGGACTGACCCGACTCCAGCTGTACGAGCTCGGCCTCTGTGCGCTGTTCCACGACGTCGGGAAGATGCGGATCGACCCCGAGATCGTGAATGCCACCGGCGTGCTGTCCGACGCCCAGTGGCAACGGATGCAGGATCATCCTATCGAGGGGCTTCTGGTCCTCTTCGAGATGAAGGGCTTCGTCGACGTGCCCTATCGGCAGATGCTGGCCGCCTACGAGCACCATATGAAGGTCGACGTGACCGGGTATCCCGGGAACCGCCGACCGAGACAGCCGGGGCTGTTCTCCCGGATCGTAGCGGTGGCCGACGCCTTCGACGCCGGCACCTCGGTCCGGAGCTATCAGTATCAGCCCGGCAGCCCCAACGAGGTGCTGAAGGAAATGCGGGACAATCCGGCCCGGGGCTTCGATCCCATCCTGGTTCGGGCGCTGATCAACGCGACCGGGGTATTCCCGGTGGGGACACTGGTGATTCTCGACTCACTCGAACTGGCCGTGGTCGCCAGGTCCAACGCCGACCCCGCCCACCTCCACCAACCCGTCGTCCGGATCATTTCGGACGCCATGGGCAACCCTTTGCCCCATCCCCAGGCCCTGGATCTGTCCATCCCGGATCCCCAGACCGGCGTGCCGTCCAGGACGATCATCAAGACCACGGATCCGGAAAAATACGGGATCAAGGTCGCCGACTTCCTGCTCTGAGCACTCCCTGGTAGGTTGCGGCCACTCGGGGGCCCATGCTCCCGGGTCTCCCGCCGGCCTGTTGCCGGCAAGTCACACGCAACCCCGGGCCCGAGACGCGACGTGCCCAGTGTCCGCAGCGGAATTCGGGGCCGGAGGACGAATGAGCCGACTGGGGCCTCTGTTCCGCTCGACGCGGGACGCCGGGCGAGCTGCCTTCATCCCCTACCTCACGGTGGGCTTCCCGTCCCTGGAGGCCACTCGGGAACTCCTGGAAGGTCTTGCCGACGCCGGGGCGGACGTCATCGAGCTGGGGATCCCTTTCAGCGACCCCATGGCCGATGGGCCGACGATCCAGTGGACGTCGCAGGTAGCCCTCGACGGGGGTACGCGTACCGACGACGTCTTCCGCGTCCTCGAGGATTTCCGGAGCCGACACCACGTGCCCGTCGTGCTCTTTACGTATCTGAACGCCCCGTGGGCCCGAGGGATGGAGACCTTTCTCGCTGAGGCGAGCGAGGCCGGAGCGGACGGGCTGCTCTTGACGGATCTCCCATTGGGATCGGATCCGGCGCTGGAAGCCCTCCTGGAATCGAGCCCCGTCGATCTCGTGCGCCTCGTCGCGCCCACCACCCCTCCGGGAAGGGCCCGGGAGATCGCCGGGAGGAGCCAGGGCTTCGTCTACTACGTATCCCGCACGGGGGTGACGGGCGCCGCTGCGGCGCTGCCTCCCTCTCTCGTCGACGAGATCGAAGGCCTCAAGGCAGCTGCGGCCGTTCCGGTGGCCGTGGGGTTCGGCGTTTCCACGCCCGATCAGGCCAGGATCCTCGGGGCCGTGGCCGACGGTGTGGTCGTGGGGAGCGCGTTGATGGACGCGTTGCGCCGGGGTGGGGTCGAGGACGCCGTGTTGCTGGCCCGGGACCTGGTGGGGGCCCTGTCCGAGCGGTAGGAGGGGTCAAAGCCGCTCGTCCTCCCGCAGTCGGTTCTCCAGCTCCGGATCCGGAGTCACGAAGACCGTTTCGTGGCGCTCGATCCGCACTGTGCCGGCGGGAGCTCCCCTCGACTTCCGAACGTACCGCCTTCGCGTCCAGTCCACGGGGAC
>JAHEKK010000209.1 GCA_024638395.1 Gemmatimonadota bacterium
CACGGGAACAGCGGCGCCACGGCCGCCCGGAGTACGTCGGCCCTCGGTATCCTCAGGCCGGTCCAGGCCCTAGGTTGTTGGGCCGGAAGGGATGATGGGTGGGGTCGTAGGGACCACCCTCCTCCAGAGTGAAGCGGGGCGGCACCAGTCCGCCATGCCATGGAGTCGAGGAAAATGGAAGCAACCTGTCGTAGGACGTTCTCCGTTGCTCTGGTGGTGGCCCTTTCCGGGGCCGGGGCGACGACCTTGTTCGCTCAGGACGACACCCGCGATGCGGATCGGGGGTTGCCCCTCCAACCAGAGCGCTGGGCCCGGTTCACGACGTCCGAAGGAACGTGGATCTCCCTGGATGTGAGCCCTGACGGCGAAACGATCGTCTTCGACCTCCTCGGCGACCTCTACACCATGCCTGCCGCGGGCGGTGAGGCCGTTCGCCTGACCTCGGGTCTTCCCCACGACATGCAGCCGCGCTTCAGTCCGGACGGCGAGACGGTCGTCTACGTCTCCGACGCGAGCGGGGACGACAACGTGTGGATGATTCCGGCCGGCGGCGGCCAGGCCGCCCAGTTGAGCAAAGGCATCGGAAGCGCCTTCCTCTCGCCCGAGTGGACCCCGGACGGCGACTACGTGGTGGTTTCCCGTGCGGTCCCCCTGCAAGGTCTCGAGAAACTCTGGTTGTACCACAAGGACGGGGGCACGGGGTTGGAGCTCGTGGGCGGGACACCGGGGGTCCGGTTGATGGGAGCCGCGATGGGCCCCGATTCCCGCTATGTCTATTTCCATCGTCGCGTCGGATCCTGGCAGTACAACGCCATCTTCCCCCAGTACCAGCTCCGCGTGTTCGACCGCGAGACCGGTGCGGAGACGGCCCTGAGCAACCGGTACGGTTCGGCCTTCCGCCCGCAGGTATCGCCGGATGGGCGATGGCTCACCTACGGATCGAGGCACGATGCCGAAACGGGATTGAGGGTCCGCGACCTGGAGTCCGGTGAAGAGCGGTGGCTGGTGTACCCCATCCAGCGCGACGATCAGGAGTCCATCGCGAACATGGACGTCCTGCCCGGCTACGCCTTCACGCCGGGGGGCGAAGCGGTCGTCATGTCCTACGGCGGCGGCATTTGGCGGGTACCCCTCGACGGGAGTGAACCCACCGGGATCCCGTTTACCGTGGAGGCCGAGGTCGCCGTCGGCCCCGAAGTGGAGTTCCGGTATCCCATCGAGGACACGCCGACGTTCGTGGCCAATCAGATCCGGGACGCCGTGCCGTCGCCCGACGGATCACGTCTCGCTTTCGTCGCCCTCGACCGACTCTACGTGAAGGACCTGCCGGACGGGGCGCCCCGTCGACTGACCAATCAGGCGGTGGGTGAGTTCCACCCCGTGTGGTCACCCGATGGCCGATCCCTGGCGTTCGTGAGTTGGAACGACGGCGCCGGCGAGGGTCACGTCATGCGGGTGCCCGCAACGGGCGGAAACGCCACACCACTGACCTCGACCTCCGCGTACTACCAGCAACCGGCGTGGTCGCCCGACGGGCAGCGTATCGTGGCCATCCGCGCTTCCGACAGAGACCTGGAAGAGAGCATTGATCCGTTCATCGGGTCGGGCCTGGGGTCGGAGTTCGTCTGGGTGCCGGCCGGCGGGGGGGCCACCACCGTCATCGGTCCCACAGGCGGACGGAGCCGCCCTCACTTCGCCGGCGATTCGGATCGGATCTATTCGTACGGCTTTGCCCCGGATCCCGGACCCACGGCCCCGGGCCAGCCCGCCGGTACCGTGGCTCTGGTGTCGACTCGATGGGACAACACGGACCTCAAGCGACACCTCCGAGTGACGTGGAGGCTTCCCATCGATGCCGGCGGGTACCGGGTGGACCCGGCGTCAGACATCATCCTGCCACAGGAGTTCGCCGAGGACGGGTCCTACCTGGAGCCCATCCCGTCCCGGGTCACCGCAGACGGCTTCCGCGAACCGTCGGTCCCGGAACTCTCGGCCAACCTGGTCATGATGGCGCCCAGCGGCGACCAGGCGCTGGCCCTGGTGAACCGCGACGTCTACGTGGTGACGGTTCCGGTGACGGGATCCGCCGTCCCCACGGTCATGGTATCGAAGCCTGACTCCGCCTCCATGCCGGTAGCCAAGCTCACCGATATCGGTGGCGAGTTCCCCGCCTGGAGCGGGGACGGGCGGACGGCTCACTGGTCCATCGGCAATGCCTTCGTCAGTTACGACCTGGACGCCGCTGCCGGAGACACCGGCTACCGGCCCTCGGAGCAGCGGATCGAGGTGTCGGTGGCCCGGGACATCCCCCAGGGGACGGTTATCCTCCGGGGAGCCCGGGTGATCACGATGCAGGGCGATGAGGTAGTGGAGAATGCCGATGTCGTCGTGACGAACAACCGGATTGCCCGAGTCACGGCCGGACCCGACCCGCAGGCAGGAGACGCGCAGGTCATCGACGTGTCCGGCACGACCATTGTCCCCGGGTTCGTGGACACCCACGCCCATATGTGGAACCTGTGGGGGCTGCATTGGGACCGGCCCTGGATCTATCTGGCCAACCTGGCCTATGGCGTTACGACCACCCGTGATCCACAGACGGCGACGACCGACGTGCTCACGTATGCAGATCGGGTCGAAGCAGGCGAGATCCCCGGCCCCCGGGTCTACTCTACGGGACCCGGGGTCTTCCTGACGGACGGGATCCGGAGCCTGGACCACGCCAGGAATGTGTTGACCCGCTACAGCGACTACTTCGATACGAAGACCTTCAAGATGTACATGACCGGCAACCGCCGTCAGCGCCAATGGCTGATCATGGCGGCCCGGGAGCTGAGCTTGATGCCCACTACGGAGGGCGGCCTGGACTATCGGTTGAACATGACACACGCTATGGACGGATACCCGGGGATCGAGCACAGCATGCCGATCATTCCCGCGTATGGAGACGTGGTGGAGCTCTTCAAGACCTCGGGGACGGTCAACACGCCCACCCTCCTCGTGACGTATGGAGGCCCCTGGGCCGAAAACTGGTTCTACACCAACGAGGACGTCGTCGGCGACGAGAAGCTCGCGCATTTCACGCCCAAGGAAGAGCTCAACTACAAGATCCGGCGGCGAAATCCCGGGCCAGGCCCCGGTTCGTGGTTCCGGGAAGACGAGTACGCCTTCACGCGCCACTCGGCGTGGCTGAAGGACCTCGTGGAAGGGGGAGGTCGGACGGGGGTGGGCAGCCACGGGCAGCTCCAGGGCCTTGGCTACCACTGGGAGCTCTGGGCGCTCCAGAGTGGAGGCATGAGCAACCTCGACGCCCTCCGGGCCGCAACCTTGATGGGTGCGGAAGCCATTGGCCTCGGTGGCGATCTGGGATCGGTAGAAGCCGGCAAGCTCGCCGACCTGGTCATCCTGGAGGACAACCCCCTGGAGGACATCCGCAATACCAACACCATTCGCCTCGTGATGAAGAACGGCAGGCTCTACGAGGGAGACACATTGGACGAACTCTGGCCCAGGCAACGCGCGGCTCCCGATGAGCGTTGGCGGCACACCGAACCGCAGGTTCAAGCGGGCGTGAGGGGAGGCGGACGATGAGCCGGTCTTCAGGCATTCCATGCGTGGGAAGGGCAGCCGGGCTGGCGGCCACAGTGTTGGCCATCTTCGTGGCACCGGTCGTCGGTCAAGGTCCTCCGGGGGCCCCCGGAGGCGGGCCGAACCAGGCACCCCTCCCCTTGGACGGAGCCCGCAAGGCGTCGTTTACGGCCACCGAGGGAACCTGGATCTCACTCGACGTGAGCCCAGACGGCCAGACCATCGTTTTCGACTTGTTGGGCGACCTGTACCTCTTGCCCATCGAGGGCGGAAAGGCGGACCGCCTCACGTCGGGCATGGCGTTCGATGCCCAGCCACGGTGGAGTCCCGACGGCGAGTCCGTGGTGTTCGTTTCGGACCGATCCGGCGGGGACAACGTGTGGACCATACGGGCCGATAGAGCCGATACGGTCCAGATCACTCGAGGGAACGGCAGCCTCTTCGTCTCTCCCGAGTGGACCCCCGATGGCGAGTACATCGTCGTGAGCCGCTCGGGGGGCCTCGGCGGCACCGCGAAGCTGGAGATGTACCACACGGAGCAGCGGAGCCCGTTGCCCGTCATTCGAGGACAGAATCCCCTCAAGACGATCGGCGCCGCTTTCGGGCCGGACGACCGTCAGATCTGGTACGCCAGCCGGACCGGGGATTGGCAGTACGACGCCATCTTCCCCCAGTATCAGATCCAGCGGTATGACCGGGAGACGGGGGAATCCATCACCCTGACCAACCGGTACGGCTCCGGTTTCCGGCCGGCGGTCTCCCCGGACGGAAACTGGCTCGTGTACGGAACACGGGAAGATACGGATACCGGTCTTCGGAAGCGGGACCTGCGGACGGGTGAGGAGAGCTGGCTGGCCTACCCGGTCCAGCGGGATGACATGGAGTCCCGGGCGCCTCTGGACGTGCTTCCGGGTTACGGCTTCACGCCGGACTCCGAGGCCATCGTGGTCTCCTACGGAGGGGGCATCTGGCGAGTGCCCATGGATGGGAGCCCTCCCTCGGAGATCCCCTTTGAAGTGGATGTGGAGCTGGACGTCGGTCCGGAGGTCAAGTTCGATTTCCAGATCGACACCGCGGCCATGGTCACGGCTCACCAGATCCGTCACCCCGTCACGTCTCCCGACGGACGGCAGCTCGCCTTCACGGCCTTCGACCGCCTCTGGGTGAAGGAACTTCCCGACGGGGAATCGCGCCGTATGACGGACCATGACGTTGGCGAGTACCATGCGCAGTGGTCGCCCGACGGGCTGTCCCTTGCCTACGTCACCTGGGACGGGGACGTGGGGGGACACATCATGCGCGTCCCGTCTGCGGGAGGTGACCCCGTGCAGCTGACGCAGATCCCCGCGCTCTACTACAACGTTGCGTGGAATCCGGACGGATCTCGAATCGTCGCCACCCGGGCGGCCGCAAGGGAGCTGAAGGAGGCTCCCGACGTGTTCTTCGGCCCCATCGGAGGCGACTTCGTGTGGGTTTCCTCAGCCGGTGGAGCGGTCACCCGCATCGCCCCCACGGGCGGCCGGGATATCGCCCACTTCAGTCGCGACGAGCCCGACCGTATCTATGCGTACGGGTTCACCGGGTTGGTCTCTTTCAGATGGGACGGTACGGACGTCCAGACGCACCTGCGGGTCGTCGGTGTTCCGGCCGCCGGCCAGGTGTCGCCCCACGGCGGCGAGCCGATCGTCATGCCCAGGCGGGTCTTCCCCGTCGGCAGGACGCCCGACGTGTCCCGAGGGGATCTGGAAGGGCAGCCCTTCGTTCCGCCGGCGTCCCTGGTTCAAATCTCGCCAGCCGGGGGCCGGGCGCTGGCCCAGGTGGGGAGTGACATCTATACGGTGGACATTCCTACCGTAGGCGGCCCCCCGCCCACCGTGTCGGTGGGCAACCCCCAGGGGGCGCCCGTGCCCGTTCGCAAGCTCTCTGACGTCGGAGGCGAGTTCCCGGCCTGGAGTCCGGACGGGAATCGTGTGTCGTGGGCCATCGGGAACGCTTTGTTCACCTATGATCTCCGCCACGTCGAGGCCCAGGAAGACAGCGTCGACATGGTTCGGCGCGAGGGCGCCCTACGGAAGTTGGCCGCCATGGCCGTCCACGACTCTCTACGGACAGCCCGGGCCCGGGCCGATTCCATTACCGGGGCTGGCGGAGAGGCTCCGGACTCCCTCGCCGAGCGGATTCGCCTGTTGCGAGCCGATTCGGTGCAGGCCGCGGCTGACGAGCTCATCGCCCGAGCCGACTCCATTCGCGCCGCCGCGGCCCGGGTGGAGGCCCAGGCCGACTCGGTCCGTGGAGGGAATGAAGACATCCTCGCCGACACGGCAGGGTACAAGCCGTCCGAGCGGCGCATCGAGGTCCAGCTACCGAGGGACAAGCCCCAGGGAACCGTGGTGCTGCGCGGTGGTCGTGTGCTCACCATGAAGGATCACGAAGTCATCGAAAGCGCCGACGTGGTGGTCACCGATAATCTGATCACCTACGTGGGCCCCTCGGCGCCGGACAGCCTGACCGAGGGCGCGGAAGTCGTCGACGTATCGGGCACCACGTTGATTCCGGGGTTCGTAGACACTCACTACCACGCACAGTGGCTGGTTCCGGAGATCCATCCCCGTCAG
>JAHEKK010000210.1 GCA_024638395.1 Gemmatimonadota bacterium
CGCGCGAGTAGGGAACTGCCCTGCAGGCAACGAAATGGCTGAATTCTTGCGGCGAATCTACCGCAAAAACGGAAAGGTAGTCGTGGCCCGGCGGGATCTCATCCGGTACATTCCTGGTTCCGCAGGGGGCGCGTCATGACGATCTTCGATCTCCGTCGAGCATTCCACCATTCGCTGTCCAACATGAGGGGATGGTTCGAGGACTCGACCGTTTCGGGTCGTCTCACGGTGCTCGACCGGTTGTCGATTCTCGATGCATGGCAGCAGGAGATGGCCGAGTTCTTCGAGAAGCACGGCTACTGTCTGGCGTGCAACCGCAGACTGAACCGCTGCGATTGTTCCAAGGCCCTCGATCGCATCGCCTGAGCGTTCACCCGCCCGGCCCCTCTCTCCGTTCGCACCCCGGCCCTGCCGCGTGTTAGCCTGGCTGCGGACACGTGCCACGCCTCGCCGATGCCCGGCGACAATTGAATCAGGAGGAAGAGAGTCAACGGGAGGAGGCCACCCACAGCCGCACCGGGACCTAGCCGGCGACTCCAGAAGACCCCGAGCACCGCCATCAGCGCCGCCGGACCCGGAAGGGTCGTGAGGATGATGCCGAAGTCGGAGATCCACAGGCTGACGACGGCCAGGGACAGCACGAGGAAGGCACCCGTATCCACCCAGGCCAGGGCGGCTTGGCGAGCCGCACGGCGGGTGTCGTTCTCCCGGTTGACCCGTTCGATATGGAGCCAGAGTACCAGGGCAAAGCAGAGGACGACTGCGGGGGTGTAGAATACGGACAGGCCGATCCGTGTACCCCCCACCGTCACCTGCTCCCGGAACCCCGCTGCGCTCAGCGCGGCCCGCACGCCGAGAAGCAGTATCCCCAGGCCGAGGCCGGGAAGGGTCAGCGACCGGAATCGGCGGCCCGATCCCACGGTCCAGGCTGGGGCCCAACGCCTCACCCGGTGGGCGTACGGCACCCCGTGCCGCCCCAGAAGCAGGGCAACCGCGAGCGCCACGGGCAGTGCGGCCAGAATGATGGACTTGGCTGGGCTCGCCGGAAAGAACGAGCGGCTCAGGAGCACCAGGGTCGCCACCGCGAACGCTCCCGCGGCTCCTGTGATCCAACCCGCGCCAAGACCTCCCCTGCCCCAGCGCCGCCCTGGCCCCGGGGCTCCCATGAACCCGCCCGAAAACCCACGGTTGACCACCGATACCGAGGCCCGGGACTGTGGAGGACGGGAAGCCACCACCCGACTCGCCCCGGCGACCAGCCAGGGAACGGCGGGGATCAACCACAGGGACAGGTGGTGACCCTCTTCCACGTACGGATAACGAACGAGGGTCGCCAGGGAAGCGAGGGTCCGAACCGCAACCAGGCCGAGGGCGGCCAGGGCGAGAGAGGCGCCCCCTGCCGACGTGCCCACGACGGGGAACGCGAGGGCGGCCAGGGCGAACAATCCGAGGATTGTGAGCAACAAGGGAGGAGACACGCCGAAGCCGTCGACGCGCAGGAGCAGTCCACGATCACCGTCTCCCAGCGTAAAGGGCCGGCCCAGGGCGCCATCAGCGAGGCCCGACGGCGTGAGGATGCGGAAGGGTCCACCGTCGGGAGCCTCCGGCAGAGGCAGCAGAGCCTGGGAAATCGTCTCGAACCGGTTGGAATAGCCGGCGATCTGAGCGGCGCCCGGCTGGGGCAACCCGGTCCCTGGAATGATCCACAGCCCCGCCTCGGACGTGAGGTCCTCCGGACCCACTCCAACGACACGGGGCCTCGACTCGGCAAGGGTCAACCAGCCGTCGCCGATGCGAGGCTCGAGGGCCCGGAACGGCCGGACGCCGTACCGTTCGCCCTCTGCGAGACGAGGCTCGGGAAGGTCCCGGTAGGGGAGCCCGGCAATCAGCAACCTGGCATGCAGGCCGCCGCCGGAGCCCACGGCAACGGAAGACGACGCTTCGGCGATTTCACCCGCGGAGACCACCGCCAGGCCGGGGTCCAGCACCGCCAGCCGGGGCTGTCCATTCTGGTAGTACAGGAAAGAGTCGAGGTGCGCGGAGCCCCTGCCGGGAGCGAGAGGCTCGGCTGCCAGGTCGGCCAGAGGATAGCTTCGCTGAAACACATCCGGGCGTGAGGGCAGGAGGGCGAACAGTCCGGCACCCTCCGGATACGGCACGGGCGTGGCATCGCCGGCGGCGCCGATCCATTCGTGGACCTCACCCCGGAGCCCCGAACCGGCGATGCGAAAGACCCATTCCAGCTCGGCCGGTTCACCTACGCGAACCCGGTCTCCGTCCCGGAGCGGAACGGACCCCAACACGTGCCAATCGGATCCGGGTCCCCGCGGCCGAAGGAGCAGCACCGCTCCTGAGCCCGTCGCCGCATCGGCCCAGAGTGTGTCGCGGCGAAAGGAAAGGGTGGCGACGGGGTCGCCGGCAACGCCCGCCACATAGATGTCGCTCCGGTCCACGTCGCCCGAGATCGTCCGGACCACCCCCTCTTCGAGGGCGAATCGCTGGCCCAGGACGCGCACCTGGTATCCCGCCATGTCGCCCCGAGCCCACCAGATCTGCCCCACGACGACCAGGCCCATGGTGAGCGCCACCCATGGGGCCGATCTCGGAAACCGGTGGGCCGCTCCGACGCCCAGGACAACGGCCACGGCAAGCAGCACGATGGTCACGGTCCGGCCTCATCTTCCGGGGGCGCCTCGACCTCACCGAAGTCCCGCACCGCTCCTCGGCCGGCAGACTCCAAGGCATAAAAGTCCCTCCCCAACAGGAGTTGGTACCTCCAACCGTTCACGAAGACGGCCAGGAGGGTCAGGAGCGCCAGGGCGGCGAGGCCCAGGAGCAGGACCGTCGACTCCAGGGGGAAACTCCGGGCCAGATACGACGTGCGGTAGGCCATCCTTCCCCACAGACCTCCCGCCCTGGCCAGGGCGGCCAGGGTCTCGGGCCGATAGGCATCGACCGGACGAAGGCTGCCGAGGCTGACGGACTCGTTCACCGTCCGGACATACGCGGCCGCATCCCCAGCCCGGATGCTGAACCGCCCCCCGCCCGATTCCACCTGGGCGATGAGATGGTACGCCACGTCTCTGAAGACCGAGGCCCGCCAATCCTCAACGAACTCGAGGGCCATCTCCGGGGCCAGGGTCACGCTCATGTCGGGAGGAATCCGGCCCGCCGCGAAGTACCGGCGATCGCCCTCGACCTGACCCATCACCCGAGCGACGGATACGTCCGGCGCCGCCCCACCCCTTCGTGCCAGAACGGTTCGCAAGGACTCGTAGCGGGCGACGAGACCCGCGTGGAGCAACCCACCCCCCAGGCGGAGCCACTCCGCCCGTACGCCCTCCTCCAGATCGACCGCCTGCTGACCCGGGCACTCCGACTCCAACCGGGCAAAGGTGTGCACCGCCACCGCCGCCCAGGCGCTATCGGCCGGTGAGGTTCCGGAGCCACCTGACCCGTCGACACTGCGGGGGGCGGCGGTATCGCGATAGAGGCTCCCTGCGAGCCCGCCCAGCATGTCACACTGGTCCTCGGCCGCGACGCCCAGAGCCCGAGTCCACTCGGCGTCGCCCAGGACACGAAGGGTCAGAACCGCGCGACTCAAGGCGAGTCTGCGGTCCGGCCGGAGTCGATTGTAGTGGTAGACCCGCTGCAGATTCGAGGAAGCCCAGAAGACGTTCTCCGGGATTGGCGACGCCGACCCCCCTGTCGCGACGTCCTGAGCGTGGACGATGAGAGGGGTCAGCGGATCACCGGGATCCACTTCGAACCCCCGTCGCCCCACCTCCCGAGCGAGGCGAGTGGGGTCACGGAAATCCGAGGCCGACATATAGGCCGCGACCAGCCCGGTGTAGGCGTCGAGGGAGGTCAGGACATCGGCTCGGCCGCCACAGGCCAACCCCGCCGGGTCCATGGGCGTCCGTTCGTAATGGCCTCCGGCCAGGGACGCATCATCGGGAGAGATGAGGTAGCTCACGGCGTTGAGGGCGCGGCGGAAATGGGCCACGGCGTCCGCTGGGCGACTCCGGCGGTGAGCGACCAGGCCCGCCAGGTATCGGAGGTGAAACGCCAGAACCACCTGCTCTCGTGACACCCGTTCGCCCCGGTAGAGCCGACCGGCCGTGGCCGCGGCAACGATGGGGACGCCGCCACCGTCCACGCCGGCGAGCTCCGACGACTCGAGGGCGCGGGCGGCTCGTCCCAGATCCCCCCCGGCGGTCAAGCCCCGGGCCTGGGTGTAACGGATGATCTCCGCACTCCCGTCTCCTCCGCCACCCCGGGCCAGCCCGTCCAACGCCTCCGCCAACCCTTCCCGGTCGCCATCGCTCAGCGCCCGGTCGATGCGTCGAATCAGCCGATTCACCGAGGAAGG
Organism: Gemmatimonadota bacterium; assembly: GCA_024638395.1. Lineage (GTDB taxonomy): Bacteria > Gemmatimonadota > Gemmatimonadetes > Longimicrobiales > Gaopeijiaceae > JAHEKK01. Next base: position 4,373 of record JAHEKK010000210.1, read on the forward strand.
GGGCCCCCCTCCCTCGGAAGCGTCATCCCCCGACGCCACACAAAGGGGCGGCGGCAGGGGCGGGGACAAGAGGGCGTCGGTCTGCTCCATGAGTCCGCCGCCGTCCCGGACGGACAGACGCCAGGCCACATCCTGCACGGACGGGAAGTCCATGTCTCCCTGGGCCCAGCGGTAGGCCGTGAGCAACACTTCGTCGGGGCTCCGGGAGCCCAGGAGCCGCTGGTGCAGCCACGCGGTTCCGACCACGGCCGCCAGGCCGGACACCACGAAGAAGCCGGCCCACAACGCCCCGGGGCGGGCCCAGCGCGCCCCTCGGCCCAGGACACGGAGTCGGTCAGCCACCGGAACCTCCTGCCAGGGCCGCCTCCCAAACCTGGCGACGCAACCGTTGATCCCAGCGAATTGCGCGATCCGTCCCGATTCCGGGGAATCGCCACGGATGCCCGGTCAGGAAATCCAATACCCCTTCCCCGCCCATCAGGGACGAAACGTCGGACGTCCCCGGGGCAGCCTCGAGGGGGCTGGGCCGATCGCTCCGGTCCTCCAGGGCCTGGCAAAACGACCACTTGAAGTGCCGGACATGGCCACGAAGGAAGTCGAGGAAGTCGGGGAAGAGCCCCGCAGCCACCAGGAGCGGATCGCTCACGCCAGGACGGATACCCAACGGCGTCCGGTGGTCCAACCGCGGAAGATTGGGAGTATAGAGGCAGGGCCGGTTCCGCCCGACGTACAGATCGGCTTTGGAAAGCACCAGGCTCACGGGACGGTCATAACGGCGCGCCTGCTTGAAGGCGTCATCCACCTGATTCCGGTGGGGAGGCGTCTCCGGGCTCAGACCGAGACGAGGGAGTCGCCGGCGGAGCCGCCGCAGATCCCGCGCGACGATTGCGTACTTCAAGAGCATTCTGTGGGCGTCCAGCATGCGCCGCATGGCCTCTGCCATGGCAACGCGCTCGTCCCCGTCGGGGTCGGCGCGAACGGGTAGATCGTCGTCGTTCCACCCCGCCCATACGATGGGCAGCGCCATCAGCATGACGAGGCCGTCGAGCTTCTGCAGCACGGGCCAGAGGAACGCCCCCAGAAGCTCGGGGAGCTCCCTGTCGTAGTCTCCCAGGACCCGGTAGTCCTCGCCCGCGAGATCGAGGAGGGCATGGTGGCTCTTCCGGCCGGGGATGTAGTAGCAGTTCACCTGGCCCCGCTCCGTCTTGTTGTAGCGGAGGTCGGCTCCCGGGCGCTCGGCGGCCCGTTCCCGAAGCCGGTCGGCCAGGGTCGTCTTCCCGTGGCGCGGCAGACCCGCGACACCCAGGATCCGCCCCCGACCCCTGCGCCGATGCGTGAGGAGCTCATCCAGGACCCTACCCACGGATCGGTCGTCGCCGACGCGGACGGAGGCGCTGCTGAGACCGCTATTCGAAAGGGGCCGTGGCGGGTCGCGTCTGGTATCCCGAGAAGATGGGGGCCGGGCTTCCGGACCGGTGGACCTCTCCAAGCGGGTATCGGCGGGCTTTCCGCCGGGGGCAGGTTGCGACCCCCCCGGGGGCGCCGGGCGGCCTGTGGAGCCGGACACATCGCGGACCACCGGCTTCGCCTCGAGGTGCGCGTTGCGGCTCCGGCGGGAGCCCCGCTTGCCGGCCTCCGGGGTCGCCTTCTCCGAGGGGTCCCTGCCTTCCCCGCCTGCGATCTCGCGCCGCAGCCGCTCCAGCGTCTCTGCCACCTCTCTGGAACTCCGTTTCGGTGGTTTCATGACCCCGTCCGTTCTGCTGCGGGACACCCGGAGACGGATCGCCGAAGCTCCAGGAAGACGGAGAGGGCCGGGTC
>JAHEKK010000211.1 GCA_024638395.1 Gemmatimonadota bacterium
TGGTTCCGTTCATGGGCCCTAATTCAGCCCGAGGCGCGTAGTCAAGTCAATACGGACGTGCGACCCGGTTGGATCGAGGACACCGTCGTGTAGCTGCCCAGGGCTCCCCGACGAGCCTTCGACGCCCACGCGGAGGTAGTCGCCGGTCAGCGCCGAACCACGGGTTCCCTCCAGGACGACCTGGACCGGATCGCCCCCCCGGCTGCGGGCATACGCGGCGCCCTTGGCCTCGGCCAGGCTCCTCAGCTCCCCGGCTCTCTCACGGGCCATGGAGGACGGAACCGGGTCGGGGAGAGAAGCGGCCGCTGTCCCCTCACGGGGGGAATAGGGGAATACGTGCAAGTAGGTGAAGGGCAGCTCCTCGATGAGGAGGCGGGTATCCTCGTGGTCTTGAACCGTTTCTCCCGGAAAGCCCGCGATCACGTCGGCCCCGAGGCCGATGGGCCGAACCCTGGCCGCGATCTCGAGGGCCCGAGTGCGATACATGTCCCGTGTGTGCCAACGCCGCATACGTCGCAACACCGGGTCGGCACCGCTCTGCAGGGGCATGTGGAGATGAGGTGCCAGTCGGCCGCCGGATCCGCCGAGGAGCTCCAGGAGGTGATCATCCACCTCCGTCGCTTCGATGCTCCCCAGCCTGAAGCGAACGTCGGGCACGTCGAGGAGGAGACGGTGGACCAACTTGGCGAGGCCGGAGGGGCGAGGGAGGTCTCGTCCGTAGTGGCCGATGTGGACCCCCGTGATCACCAGTTCGGGATGGTGGAGGGCCAGGGCCCGCGCCTCTTCCACGATCTCATCGGGCCCTCGACTGCGGCTTGCCCCCCGGGCCAATCGCGTGGCGCAGAAGGCGCACTTCCGGTCACACCCGTCCTGGATCTTCAGCCATCCCCGCGTCGCGCCGGCTCGTCGGCGAAGTACGGTGGCGCCGACACTCTCCCAATCGGTGCGGTCGAGGGCTTTGGCGGATCCGAGCTGTACCAGGCCGCGTCCCCCTGGACCCGATACCGCGGCGGCCACGGCCCCGGCGTCGTGTCCCTCAACGACCGCCACCACTCCTGCCAAAGCCCTGTAGGTCTCCGGCTGCAAGGCGGCGGAACAGCCCGCGACGACGATCTGGACTCCCGGGTTTTCCCGCCGGGCACGCCGGACGAAGCGACGGGCGTCGGCATCCGCCTGGTTCGTGACCGTGCACGTGTTCACCACGCAAAGATCGGCTGCCCCAGGGTTGTCGGCACGGGCGGATGCAATGCCCCTCGCCTCCAGGGCCTCCCGCATTCGCTCCGTGTCGTACTGGTTGGTCTTGCAGCCGAACGTTCGGTAGTGAACCCGCAACGGTCAGAGTCCCCCTGGGGCGGTTGCCCCGGCGTGTCAGAAGCCTGAGATCCCCAGGGTGAACGTGGCTCTCCAAAAGCTCTCGTCCAGCGAGAGGCTCGTGCGTGACCCCTTTTCAACAGCCACGTCCAGCCAACCGAGGCGCACACCCTGGGCCTCCAGCAGATTGAAGCCGAGACCCATGGTCACGGCGGACTCGGTCAGGTTCTCGGCGTCCACCTTATAGGGCGTCGCGACACTTCGATACCCGAACCGAAGGGGAATGCTACGGGTGTCGCGTTCGATGGCGCGCCATTCGACGCCGATGCCGTAGCTGAGAGACTGGTCGCTCGTTTCCGTGCGGAGGAGGCCGTCTACTCCGCTCCAGTCCTGCATCCGAAGCGACGCATTGAGGTGGATCCGCGGCGTCAGCGTGCCCGTCGCCCCGACTGAGAGCTTCATGGGGACCCCGAACTTCCGCACATCGCCTTCGGTTTCGTTTTGGGGTGTCGCCTCCAGGTCCGTCGACCACTCGACCGATCCAGCCACGTGGATGAGCTCCGTAGGCTGACCGCTCACGCCCAGGGAAAGGGTCTTTCCGCCGTACCGCCAGGCCCCTCCCGCGACGAAGGGTTGGATGTTCCCGCCCACGGCGAGGGAATCCAGGGTTCTCGTGAAACTCTGGTCGAGGCGCCCGACGTACGATCCTCCCTGAACGCCGACGGCGACGGACGTTCCGATCCGGTGAATCCACCCGATCCGGGCCACCGACGAGCCCCCCTCACTCTCGAAACGGTCGGTGGAGGGTACTCCCACGCCTCCCAGATCGTTGACCGACTCGATCTCCGCCACCCAACGCTGCTCCAGGGCTTCACCCAGGGACAACGTCACCGTTCCGCCCAGGGAGATCACCGGATAGGCCAGGGCAATGAGGGGAAACCGGGTCCAATTCGAGGTACCCGTGTCCGAGCCCAGGGTGAAATCGCCCCACGTGGGCTGCATCGACGCTCCGACGGTGGGCGCGGGCACCCACGCTCCGGCCGTGGGGTCCGTAGCCGAAAGCTCCAATCCACGAAGGCCGATGCCGAGGTTTCCGACGGCCAGGGACCGGGCATCGAGAGGCTCGATGGGCAGTCCGAAAGCTCCCACACCCACGAAGGACTGGCCTGCCAGAGGGGTGGGAAGGGCGGCGAAGGCAAAGCCAAGGATGCCCGGGAGGCAGCTCCAGACCGGACGCAAAGTCATCCTCCGATCCCGTTGGAGAACGTGAGAATGAGGCGGAGCTCAGGCTCGGCAGGGGCTCCCGCACCGTCGAAGGACACGAACTGGAGGGAGAGGGGCTCGAAAAGGGACAGGAGAGCGATGGAGTTCGTCATGGCCTCTCCGGTCACGGTCTCGCCCCGCACGATGTCCCGAATCAGGCCCGTCACCGGAATCTCGATCACCGTGCCGGCCTGTGGACCGAAGAGCTCGGGGACCAGGATCTCTCCCACCAGCCCCACGACCGTCGGTCCGAGGGGCGACTTGGGCAGCAGGTCCGGCGCCAGGACGCTCCGGAGGTCCAGGCTCAGGGTGTCCGACGGCATGAAGGAGGCCGGGGTCGCGCGGCTGGTCAGTCGCAGGGCCGCAAACGAGATCACATCCTCCGAGAGCGTCACCGGACACGCGACCTCAGCACAGAGGTCGACGGGACCATTCAAGATCTCCGGAATATCCAGGTCCAGCACGCTCCGCCAGGCAGGAGTCCCGCCGATTCGGAGCTCGTCCGCGGCCACGGGGGGCCGCGGGTCGTAGATGAACGTGAACGCCTCGTTGTTGGCGAGCACTTCAATGAGGGTGTCCGGATTGATGCTCGGGAGGGTCTCGAGCCAGAACAACGCCGAGTTGACCTTCAGGCGGGTCCCCGGGTCTTCCGAGGAGATGCGGACCCCCCTCGTGAGGTCGAGGCCGTCGCCCCAGGCCGCAACCTGGGCGGAGTCGACGACCAGCTCCACGGAATCGCCCTGGGCCGGATCCCAGGTACCGGTGGCGACGGGCGTGAGGGCACCGCCCCCCGGGGTGGACCACGGGACGTTGACGCCCACCGAGTCGATGGCCGACGTCCAGGTGGCGGTGACGCCGTCCCACTGCTCCGAGAGGGCGTGGGCCGTGAACTGGACCGGGCCCGAGTGGATACTGGACAGCGTGTCGAGGCGGACGACGATCCGTCCGGACAGAAAGGTCAACGCCGAATCGGGCCGTGTCGTACCCGTGGTGTCCAGGACCTGGGCAACCGAAGGGTAGTTGCCGAAGCGCAGGAGGGTCGCCGCGTCGAGGTCGCCCCCGAATTGGTTCGCGACGAAGGCAGAGCCCAACTCGCTGGCACGTCCATACCCCTCGAAGACCCGGGCCGCTTCGGCGAACTCGCTGAAGGACAGGCGCACTTCGACGGTGGTCACGTCGATCGGCACGAGGTCCGGATCCTGGGCCGTGGGCAGCTCCTGCTGGCACGCCGCGAACAGCGCCACGGCCAGAACCGCCACCGCCTGCCGCGTGCCCCTCGGGCCACGCCTCGTCATGGTCCTACCCCATCGTCTCTTCATGACCACCCTGGTTAGGTCCGCCCTATCTGCTTCCTGCGTCGCTCTCCCGTCCCAGATCCGCTTCTGAGAACGGCTCCGGATACAACTGCTCAACGGTCCACCGCCGCTGTCCGTCACTGCCTACCGACACCACCTCCAGGCCCGACCCAAACTCGGCCAGCACCTGTCGGCAGGCGCCGCACGGGGCCAACCCTCGTTCTCCATCAGCAACGATCACGAGCCGACGGAAGCGACGGAACCCGGCCGCGACCGCGGCTCCGACGGCTACCCGCTCCGCGCAGTTGGTGAGACCGTACGAAGCGTTCTCTACGTTGCATCCGGCAAAGATCCGGCCCGATTCGGTTTCCAGGGCCGCCCCCACGCGGAGCCCCGAATAGGGAGCATACGCGTGTAACCGGGCCTCGTGGGCCGCCCTGGTCAATTCTTCCATCATGGCTGTCGCGCCCAGACTCTGGGCAAACGTGGAGAGAGACCGGTGAGGATCTCGTAGCCAATGGTGCCGACCGTGTCGGCGACCTCATCCAAGGCGATCTGAGCCCCTGCGTCCGATCCGATAAAGGTAACCGCTTCCCCCGGCTCGACGGCGGCAACGTCGGTGATGTCTACCACCGTTGCGTCCATGGAGATCCTCCCGATGATGGGCACGCGCCGGCCGCGCATCAGGGCGTGGCCCCGGTTGCCCAGCGCCCGGGGCAATCCGTCTCCGTATCCGATGGCCACGGTGGCCCATCGTTCCGTCCTTCGGGCCCGGTAGGTGGCCCCGTATCCCAGCGTCGTGCCGGCCGGCACCTGGCGCACCAGGGCCACTCGGGCTCGAACGTCAACCACGGGCTCCGGGTCGGGAGCATCGTCCCCTACTCGCCCACCGTAGAGGAAGTACCCCGGGCGGGTGGCGTTCGCGACCTCGCAGTCCAAACGGAGCCCTCCCGCGCTGTTCGCCACGTGGATCAACGCCCCACCCGGCAAGCCGTCCAGCCGGCGCCAAAGGGCTTCGAAGGCCTTGATCTGCTTGCGACTGGCGCCTGGGTCCGGTTCGTCCGCAGAGTGGAGATGGGTCCAGAGGCCAGCCACCGAGAGCACCTTCGAGTCCCGAACAGGGGGCCACCAGCCATCGACGTCCCCAGCCGGGAAGCCGGCCCGCCCCATCCCCGTGTCGACCTCGATCTGCACCGGGCACGGGCGTGACGCATCCTCCACCGCTCCCTCCAGCGCCCGCATCTCGTAGAGGGAAGAGAGGGAAAGGATGAGACCGTGTTTCACAGCGGCCCTGTACTGTCCCGGGGGGACGGGGCTGTAGATCATGATCGGCCGGGTCACCCCGAGGGTCCTGAGCTGAAGCCCCTCCTCCACCGTGGCGACGCCGAAACCGTAGGGATCCCGGGATGCGAGCACACGCACCACCTCTTCGACGCCCAACCCGTAGGCGTCGGCCTTGACCATCGGTACGACCCGCATGCCTTCACCGCCACGGCGGCTGATGACATCGAGATTGTTGAGAAGGGCCTCAGGATTGATTTCGACCCAGGCTCGCCCGTAGGGTCCTGTGTCAATCCCGCCACGTGATGGATCCATAGCCTGGAAAACTAGATTCATGCCCGATGAAAGCCCAACGCCGCCCGCGTCCACCGGTGGCACGCCCGACCCCCTGGAGTCGGTTCCGCGCATCCTGGAGACCGACCGAGGCAACGCTCCCTGTGCCCTGGACCGGGCCATGGCGCTGGTCCAGTTCCTCCGCGGTCACTGTCCCTGGGACGAAGCCCAGACGCCCCGGTCCCTCATCAAGCACCTGCTCGAGGAGTCTCACGAAGTTGCGGACGCGGTGCTTCGCGACGACGCCTGGGCGCTGCAGGAGGAGCTGGGTGACCTGCTCCTGAACATCGCTTTTCAAATCGTAATCGCCGAGGAGCGAAAGCTGTTCGGTGCGCGCGACGTCTGGCGCATGCTGGAGGAAAAGATGCAGCGGCGTCATCCCCATCTGTTCAGCCTGGGGAGCCCGGAATCGTGGGACGAGATCAAGGAGCGGGAGGCGGGCCGCCGGTCGGGGGTTCTTGACGGCCTCCCCTCTACCCTGCCCCCATTGGCCAGGGCGAGCGCACTGGGCCACCGGGCCAGTCGAGTCGGGTTCGATTGGGACGATCCCGCCGGCGCCCTCGAAAAGGTCCGCGAGGAGACGGAGGAAGTGGCGGAGCGCCTCACGTCCGGCACAGGGCAGGAGGCGCCGGGCGTCACCGACACCGGTGGCCTCGAGGAGGAGATCGGAGACCTGTTGTTCGCCGTCGTGAACGTGGCTCGCCA
>JAHEKK010000212.1 GCA_024638395.1 Gemmatimonadota bacterium
TGCGGGGCGGACTCGGGGACAACGCGGACGAGCCAGCAGGCCAGCCAGGGCCACGAAATCCTCCGGCGACAGCCGCTCGGGACGTACGGACGGCGGGTGCCCCAATCCCTCCAGGGCCGCCTTCGCCTCCTCTCGGTCCATCCTCAGGTCGGGGTGCCGCCAGAGCGTGGTTGCGAGTTTCTTCCTTCGCCACCCGAAGGCGGCGCGCGTCAGCGTTCTCAGCGTCTCGGAGCCTGCGCTGCTCAACGGCGAAGGCGTCATGGGCGTCAGGCGCAGGAGGGCGGACGATACCTTCGGAACCGGCCGAAACACGGAGGGGGGCACGGTGAACAGCCGCTCGGCCCGGGCGACCGACTGCACCCCCACCGACAGCGCGCCGTAGGTCTTGGATCCCGGCGCCGAAACCACCCGGTCCGCCACTTCAGCTTGAACGAGCAGGAGGATCCGCGCCGGGCGTGGCGCCTCCAGGAGCCGAAAGATGATGGGCGTCGTGATGTTGTACGGGATGTTGCCGAGCACAATGACCCCCGTCCATGACTCGAACAGGGGTCTGAGAGGGACCTTCAGAACGTCGTCATGGACGACCGTGAAGGCCTCATCCGGGTCGGCCGCGAGTTCCGCTGCCAGCTGGTCGTCCAACTCCACCACCGTCAGTCGGACACCGGCTGCCCGCAGGTGACGGGTCAGCGCCCCTCGCCCCGGGCCGATCTCCAGAACCTCGTCTCCGGGCGCGACAGCGGCGGCTTCGACGATCTTCCGCTGGATGTTCGGGTCGACCAGGAAGTTCTGGCCCAGCGAGCGTTTGGGCCGGTTCCCCACCTCAGCGGGTCCGTAGCACCACTGCCGTACGGTCGTCGGAAGGCATGGAAGGAATAGCCTGTCCGATCATGTGGTAGAGGCGATCCAGAATGGCCTGGGGCGGCTGGGTCACCATCTCCCGCACCGCGCATAGCAGATGCTCCTCACCGCTCACCCTCCTGATCTCGGCGAGACTGTCGGAAAGGCCATCCGTGAAAAGGAACAGCAGATCACGGCCCGGAGTCCAGGGAACCGTCGCTTCCCCGAAGGGGGCCATACCGATCCCCATGGGCGGGTCCGTGGCCATCAGCCGCACGGGTTCGCCGGAGAACGGCACCACGAACGCGTGAGGATGACCGGCGTTGGAGTAGACGATGGAGGGCTCGTCGGGGGACAGGACGCAATAGAACAGGCTCAGGTACATCTCCGTCGATTCGAGCTCGGCGCCGATGGCCCGATCGACAAACTCCAGGACCTTCGCCGGTGTCACCCCCTCCTCGGCGTAGATGGCCGCCGCGCTCATGACGAGGGCCATGATCAATGCCGCTGGAAACCCATGACCCGAGACATCTCCGATCATGACCCCGACCCGATCGCCGGAGAGTTGGAGCACCTGATAGAAGTCCCCACCCACGGACTCGGCGGGGAGGACCCGGGCCGCAGCCTGGATCCCGGGCACCGCGGGCACCGGGGGGATCAGCTTCATCTGCAGGTCGTGAGCGAGCTCCATCTCCCGTGACACCCGCTCCCTGGCCAGGCTTTCCTGAATCAGTCTGTTGTTTTCGAGGGCCGCACCGATCTGGCTCGCGATGGCCGCCAGGAGCTTCTGATCGCTGGCGGTGAAGCGGCCTCCGCGCCGGCGGCCAATGAGGTTGATGACCCCTACGGTCTTCGTCTCCCCGCTCTGCGGTGTGAACCGGATGGGCACGGATAGCCAGGAGTCGGCAGGCTCCAATCTGGCGTTGCCCACCTCGGTCTCTTCCACTTCCTCGGAGGAGACGATCAGGGGTCGGCCCTCCCGGAACACACCTGCCGAGAGCGACGTCCGGTCGTCCACCGGAATCGCGCTCCGCTCCGCGTTCTCGCCTACCGAGGCGGCCAGCCTGAGGAGACCCTCTTCCGGTCGGTGGACCCAGAGAGACCCTCGCCGCGCACCGAGCACGTCCGATACCTCTTCGAGAATGATCCGCGCCGCCTCGTCCAATCGCAGGATCGAGCCCAGCGTTTCGCTGATGGAGTAGAGGAGGTTGATCTCTTCGTAGCGTTCGGACAGCTCGAACGTGAAGAAGTCGATCTCCTGGCTGAGATCGTACATCCTCGACAGGGTTCTGTAGAGCAGGGCCGCAGCGGCCGCCGAATCCGCATCGCCCCCGACCCAGAGCTCCAGGATCGGGCCGTCCCGCGGCTCGAACGTGAAGCGGTGCCCGGTACCGTCGTCGCCAGGGTAGTCCCGTCCGCGCTCGAAGACGGGCACGCGAGCTTCTGAGAGGTGCTGCCAGGCTCGGATGTCGAGTCCCAGGGTCGTGCCGAACTCGTTCAGCGTCGCTTCGATGGCCTCAGGCAAGACCGCTTTTTCGACGACGCGATCCGTCACGGCCGCCGCAGGGGCCCCCGCCCGACGATTTCGCGCATGACCAGAGTCACGGAATTCCCCGAGGCGTTGTACCGCACCTCGTCCATGAGCTGGCGCATGAGGAAGATGCCGCGTCCGCCGGGCTTCGTGATGTTGTCGGGCGTCCGGGGATCGGGCAGGCTGGAGGGGTCGAAGCCCCGACCCTGATCCGTGATTCTGACGTGGAGGTCCCCGCCGTCGATGCTCAACTCGACGAGGACCGTCTTCTCCGGGTCGTCTCCGTTGCCGTAGAGCATGGCGTTGGAGAGGGCCTCGGTGAGGCCGACACGGAAGTTGAGGAGGAGGCGCCGTCTGTCGGGACATGCGCGCCCACACCATTGGACGAAGTTTTCGACAGCCTTTTCGATCGCGGAGATGTCGTTGGCCAGCTCTACGACCACGGGGTCAGGCACCCTTCCCACAGACGGAGGCTCCTAGAACCCCTGGAGGGCCCCGGCGAGATCGTCTGAGATCTGGAACAACGTGTCCAGCTTCGTCAGCTCGAACAGCGTCCGGAGATCCTCGTTCAGTGCAGCCAGGCGAAGCTCCCCACCTTGCTCACGGATCTTCTTGGACAGAGACACCAGCACCCCCAGACCCGAAGAGTCGATGTAGCCGGTATCGGAGAAGTCGATGGCGAAGTTCTTGCCGCCACCGTCGAGCTCGTCGAGCACCCGCTGCTTCAGCTCCTGGCGGTTCCCGACGATGAGCTGCCCCTCTACTTCCACGACCGTAACGTTCCCTTCCTGCCGCACAGTGAAGGCCATCGTTCCTCCGGAAAGAAGGGCTGTGGGTCTCGAGCCCCGCTGGGTTGATTCTCGGCTCACCGTCGGGGCCTGGCCGGAATGCCAGTGCCCAGGGGGTCGGTGCGCCCCCAAAGGATAAGGCGAGCGCCGGATTCCGATCAAGCTGCGCCCGCAGGGGTTTCAGGCCCCCTCGGAGCCTCCCACCATCAGAGCGGTGATCGCCGCGACGTCCATTACGTCTTCCACGGAGGCTCCCCGGGACAGGTCGTTCAAGGGACGTTTCAAGCCCTGCAGGATCGGCCCCAGGGCGGTGGCTCCAGCCAGCCGCTCCACCAACTTGTAGGCAATGTTGCCGGCGTCGAGGCTCGGGAAGACGAGAACGTTGGCGGTGCCGGCTACCGGGGAGCCGGGAGCCTTCCGGGCGGCCACGTCGGGGAGCAGGGCCGCGTCGGCCTGGAGCTCGCCCTCCGCGGGCACATCAGGCGCCAACGCCCGAAACCGGTCCAGCGCCTCCCGTATCCGGCGGACCGAGGGCCCGTCGGCGCTACCCAGCGTCGAGAAGGACAGGAACGCCACGCGCGCCTGGTCCCCGACGATGCTGGGCCGCGCCCGGGCCGCCTCGAGGGCGATCTCCGCCAGCTGTTGGGCATCGGGGTCCGGGACCACCCCGGCGTCGGTGAAGGTCAGGACCTCGTCCGAACTTCCCCGGAAGGGACCCACCGCCATGTAGAAGGACGAGGACAGCGTGGCACAACCTTCCCTGAGCCCCACCCGCTTGAGGGCGGCCCGAACGACCTGTGCCGTCGGAAGGTCGGCGCCGGCAACGACACCGTCGACGTCACCGGCGGCGAGCATGGAGGCGGCGACGGACAGGTGGGCCCGACGATCCTCGTTGGCCACGCCTCCGGACGCCTGGAGGCGCACCCTGGGGTCAAGGGCTCGTGTCTCCACGCCGGGCGGAGGGTCGCGCCCGACGCGCGCATAGGCGGCGGCCACCGCTTGCGCTTCACCGATGAGCAGGGGTTGTACCACACCGTCGGAGGCAAGGCGCGCCGCAGCCTCCAGAATGCGAGGATCCCACGACTCCGGGAACGCGATCCGCCGGGGCGTACCCGCGGCCCGGCGCCGAAGCTCCGCGGTGAAGCTCAAGAATCGAAGCGATGCTCGAGGCGGGCGAGGACCGTGGGCGAGACAAAGCGGCTTACGTCTCCCCCGAGGGACGCCACCTCCCGCACGAGGGAGGCCGAGAGGAAGGCGTAGTCCACGTCGGGCGTCAGGAACAACGTTTCCTGATCTTCCCAGAGTTCCCGGTTCATCTGGGCCATCTGGAACTCGTATTCGAAGTCCGAGACCGCCCTCAACCCGCGAATGATGAACCGCGCTCCCACCGAACGGGCAAACTCCACCAAGAGGCCGGAGAACCCGACGCATTCGACCCGGGGCGTATCTCCGAAGACCTCCGAGATGATCTCGATTCGCTCTTCCACCGTGAAGAGGAACCTCTTCTGATGGGTCGCACTGTGGGCCACGGCAATGACGAGACGGTCACAGAATCTCAGGGTGCGCCGGACGATGTCCTCGTGGCCCAGCGTCATCGGATCGAAGGAGCCGGGATATACGGCAACGATGGGGTGAGGCGAAGTCATGGTGCGCCATCTCCGGTGTCTCGGGCGACTACCCCGGTGAGCATGGTGTCCCCGTAGACTCTCTGATCCACGAGTGGGCCCTCGGGGACGTCTTCTCCGGAACGATGCTCGACCCAGAGCGCCTTCGCAAAGGGCTTCGCTTGAAAGCGGCGGATCAGATCCGTCGCGAGCCCCCGGTCGTAGGGTGGATCGGCGAGGACGATGTCGTACTCGTCGTCAATGTGCTTCACGAACTCCATCGCGTCCGCCAGGACGAGAGTGGACCGCTCCCCCGCACCCAGTTGATCGACGTTGCGCGACAAGACCCGGAGTACCCCTCGACTCCGCTCCACGAACGTGCAGTGCGCCGCCCCCCGACTCAGCGCCTCCAGCCCCAACGCGCCCGAGCCCGCGAAGAGGTCCAACACCCGTGACCCCGGCCAATGGGATTGGAGGATGGACATCCAGGCCTCGCGCACCCGGTCGCTGGTAGGGCGGACACGGCGACCGCGCACCGGTACCAGGCGCCGCCCCTTCCACTCACCCGCAATGATCCTCACGGGCAGTCAGGCGGCGGGCCGAATGTCCAGCGCCCGGGCCTGAAGCGTGGTCGTGCCCCGGTAGGTATTCTCCGAGAGCGTGTAGGCCAGGTCCACGGGGCCGGTCCCGAAGGTGTCGGGCTTCACGTGGTCGCCAAGCCCGAATCCGATCACGTCGAGGCTGGTGCCGTCCTGGACTACCCGGCACTTGATGTGGCCTCGCCCGACGACACGGGGAGGGGCGTCGAGATACACGCCGCGGGACACCAGGACGGGTTCCGGATTCCCCTGTCCGAACGGCCCGACGTAGCGGAGGTAGCGAAAGAAGTCTCCCGGGATCTCGTCCAGACGGATTTCGACGTCGGCGTCCAGAACGGGCGTCAGGGAGTGGCCATCGAGGCGGCGAGCCGACGCGGCCTGGAAGGCTTCGCGGAATGCGTCGATCCGGTCTCGGGCGACGTCCATGCCTGCCGCCTGCTGGTGACCGCCGAATCGCTGGAGATACTCGGCGCATTCGGACACGGCATCGTAGAGGTGGAATCCCGGAATGGTCCGGGCGCTCCCCCGCCCCTTCGCACCGTCGACAGCAACCATGACCACAGGACGGAACACCCGCTCCACGATCCGGGAGGCGACGATACCGATCACCCCGGGATGCCAGCCCTCCCCCGCCAGCACCAGCCCCCGGTCACGCTCCGGCGAATAACTCAACGCGAGCTGCTCGAGGGCCTCGTCCAGGGTCCGGTGATCCAGGTCACGCCGCTCCCGGTTCAGCCTATCGAGCCCGGAAGCCAGATCCTCCGCCTCGGTGTCATTCTCCGTCATGAGAAGGCGGAGGGCGTCCTCGGTCTCGCCGACGCGGCCGGCG
>JAHEKK010000213.1 GCA_024638395.1 Gemmatimonadota bacterium
GGTAGCCGACCCCGAGAAGACGCCCTCCTCCACCACGTTTTCCCCGCCCGGCGCTGAAGGCTGGTACCGGAGGACCGGGTTCCCGGCCCAGAGCTGAAAGCGGGTCCCGTCGGTACTCAAGGCCGCCCCGAGGGCGCGATTGGCGGGACCCCCGTCGTACCGTGGTCCATCGGATCCCACGTAGTAGAGGATGTAGGTCCCGTCCTTCTTGATGGCCGAGACGGGGCTGATGGCACCCTCCAATCGGCGGTCCCAGCCCGAGGTGGGCGCCGGAAAGGCTTCACCGTGGTCCTGCCACTCCCCCTGAGGGGGGATCAGGACCGGGTTGAGGGTCGGCGGAAGAGTCGGGCAATCATCTTCAGCAACGGAAGACCCGGCGGTGGGATTCGCGGCATCGGGTGGGCAATCGGTCCCCACACCTACCGGCTCCTGTCCGGAGCAACTCGCTGCCGACGGCAGGATCAGCACCGCCATCACGGCCAACTCCCAAGAACGCCCGAAACGGGGGCGGTACCTCATGTCGTCCTCCAACCTCGTGTCCCCGGTCCGGCGCGTCCTCCATCTGGAAAGGTATAACCCAAAGGCCGGTCGGTGGTTGCGCGTGCCGGGGTCGCCGGCAGTCCGACCTTGCCACTCCGGCGGCTACGAATGGGGATCAAAGCGGCCACGGTGATTGACACTGCCCGCGCTACGGCTTGCAGAGCAGCCGAATCTGCCCGAGAAGATACGCCTCGTGTTGGACAAGGCCCTGCAGCAGGACTTCGAAGGTGTAGGTTCGGCCGGGCACAATGCGATCCAGGTCCGCGTTCACAAGTCCGCGCCAGCGCAAGGACCGCCGAGCCCTTCCAGAACGCGAGGTGTCCGAACAGATCGATGATGCGATTGGATCCGATCCGTGGCTCCGCGAGAGCATGCTCAGGCGTGATCTCCGCCAACACTTCCGCGACCGACGGTCCGACCAAGACGGCTTCGAGAACACTGCGTCGAGTTGTTCCTTGATCCCGAGCGCCCGTCCGCTTCTACAAACGACCCGTCGGGATACGTGGGCCGCTCGATCATCGACCACGGTCAAGGTTCCGGCCAGCACCAGAGCGGAAAAGCAACACACCCCGTCCTCCTCGTCTTCGTCCGTGATCCCAAGCCGGGACGCGGCGTATCTTGATAGATACTCATGGGACGGGGTCGGGTTTGGACATCCGGGTAGGGGGCCCCAACTTCCGGGATGACTTCACTCGGTGAGGGGTCTCCATCGGCGAGGCGTTCCGTCCGCCTCGACAATGACGAAGCCTCTGTCGCTCCTCTTCTGGAACGGGAGATCCTCGGGAGCTACATACTCCGCGCCCGGGTGTTGGCGGCCCTGTTCGCCTTCGGGCTCGCCGTCGCCCTGCTGACCCGGTACACACCAGCACAACCTCCCGAATATGCGTTCGGCTCCGGGCCGTCGCGGATTGTCATCGCATTCATCGCCTTTCTGGCGGTCTATGAAGCGAGCGTTGCGGTTTGGGCGACGACGCGAAGGCGAAGGGATCTGACACCTCCCGAGTGGACCTGGTACTTGAACAGCGCGGTCGAGCTCACCGCACCCACGTTGGCCATGTGGTTGATGGCTACACGGATGGCCAGCCCCCCCTTCGCCCTCGCTACCCCCGTCGTTCTCGTCTATTTCGGGTTCATAGCCCTCTCCACCCTCCGTCTCAGCCCCACGTTCTCGGTCTTCACCGGCTCCTTCGCGGCACTCCAGTACGCCCTCCTCTCCGTCCACCTTCTGAAAACCCACCCCCTCGGAAGCGATGTGGATCCGCTCTTTTCGTCCCTCCATTTTCCAATCCAACGCGCTGTCATCCTGTTTGCCGTGGGCGTCGGCTGCGCCTTCGTCGCCTCCGAGTTGAGACGCCGCGTGTCGGACACCATCACGACGTGGCAGGCGAGTCAACGGATTCTCCGCGTTTTTGGCGAGCAGACCTCGCCTGAGGTGGCCGCAGCACTCCTGGAGGGATCGGACAGGACGAGGGAGAACCGCTTCGTCTGCGTCCTCTTCCTGGACATCCGAAACTTCAGCACCTATGCCGAATCCCGAAGTCCAGCGGAGGTGGTCGCCTACCTCGAAGCCTTCTTCGACTTCGCCATCGAGTCCGTAGTCCACCACCATGGCCACGTTCACCAACTCCTGGGCGACGGCTTCATGGCGATCTTCGGTGCACCGCGTTCCCACGGGAACGACTGCGCCAACGCCGTCGCCGCGGCCTTCGAGATCATCGCCAGGCTGGAGCAGGCCGTGCAAGAGGGACGACTCCAGCCCACGGAACTGGGGATCGGGATCCACGCAGGGGATGTCGTCGCCGGCTCCGTGGGGTCCCCGCTCCACCGGGAATACAAGGTCACGGGAGACGCGGTCAATGTGGCGGCTCGGGTCGAGGGGCTGACCAAGACACTCGAGGCGGCGCTGCTGGTCACGGAGGCCGTGTGGCGCCGACTCGATGAACCGCGCCCAGAGGTGTTGGACCGGCGTCAGGCTCAGGTGCGAGGCCGGCGGGAACCGGTACAGGTTCTCACACTGGCCTGACGCGTCGTGCGGAGGGGACGGGGATGCCACGGCACGTGATCCGATTGGGTGGAGGGCTGTTGCGGCGTCGCCCCCCCCCGCATAAACCGATTCGATACACCATTTCCGCACCGACTTCAGCACATCGAGTGCGGCATTGCGGGCGATCCGTGGAGAAGGGAGAGGGGGGTGAATGACTTCACCGTTCCCTTCCTGACCAAGGAGCCACGAAAGCGCCTTGGGCCACGTCTTCCGCTTCGTCGCGGTTGCCCAGGACGCTGAAGACATAGCGGACCACTGGTTCCCAGTAGCTCTCCAGGAGGAAACCCACGGCCGCCGGTCGCCGGCGGCAACACGCCCCATGATCTGTGAATCGTCGGTCTTCCTTACTCTCACAACGAACCAGGAGGGCGGTCGTGCCAATGGGGGTACCCCCTCTCCTGGCGGGGCCCGGTTCGCCTCTGTCGGGCCCCCGCCTTGCAGCGGCGGCCGGGCGACGACATGCTGACCGCGTGCAGACCCCATGACCGATCTCCCGATCGCTCCGTCCCAGGAGGCTTCATGAAGCGCAGGACGTTCCTCCGTGCCGGGGCCGCCGCGGCCATCGCAGGCGCCCTTCCCCGCGGCCGCGCCTTCGCCGCGCCTTTTCGGCCCCTCTCGCAGGTCCCCCCCGACCTCGACGCGATCACCGGCGACGGCCGCGACGTGGTCTTGCGGGGCCGTGACGTTCAGGAGCTGAGTCAGGCGCTCCGGGGGGCCCTGCTCCTTCGGGAGGACGAAGGGTACGATGCGGCCAGGCGTGTCCTGAACCCGTCCTTCGACAAGTACCCCGCCCTCGTCGTACAGCCCACGGGAACCGCCGACGTCCAACGCGCAGTGGAGTTCGCCGCCGCCCACGACCTCCTGGTCGCCGTGAAGTGCGGCGGGCATAGCTTCTCCGGGAAGTCCACCTGCGACCGTGGCATGCTCATGGACCTCTCGAGGTTCCGAGGCGTCCGAATCGACCCGAAAGCCAGGAGGGGCCGTATCGCGGGCGGATCCCTCCTCGGCGAGCTGGACCACGAGGCGATGGCCCACGGCCTGGTGACGCCCATGGGGACGGTGTCCCACACCGGGGTCGGTGGACTGGCCACGGGCGGGGGCTTCGGGCGGACTGCCCGACGGTTCGGGTTGAGCCTCGACAACATGACGGCCGTCGACATCGTCACGGCGGACGGCGCCCTCCTCCAGGCGAGCGCGGGGGAGAACCCGGATCTCTTCTGGGCCGTGCGAGGCGGCGGCGGCAACTTCGGCGTCGTCACGTCCTTCGAGTTCCAGCTCCACCCCATGCAGCGGGACGTGGTCGGGGGGACCATCCTCTATCCGTTAGCCATGATGAGGGATGTGCTGGAGCGTTACCGGGAATACCACGAGCGGGCCCCGGACGATCTGTACATGGACTTCCTGGCGATCCAAGCCCCGGGTGGTGCGCCCGGGGTCACTGGGTTCTCCGTCTGCTATTCCGGCCCCGAGGGTCGGGCCGAGTCTGTCCTGGCGCCCCTGCGGGATCTGGGCACGCCCGTCGTCGACGACGTTGCGCGGATGGACTACGTGGCCCAGCAACGTTCCGGAGACATCGACGACCCGAGGGCACTGGGTCAGTATCTCACCGGGGGCTTCATCGCGGACCTGCCGGACGGCCTCATCGACGGCCTCGTCAACGGATTCCGCGGCGACCCGTCGAGGGCGACCGTCGTCTTCTTCCAACACAGCGGGGGAGCCATCAACCGAATCCCCTCCGACGCCACGGCCTTCCCCCACCGCTACGCCATGGCCAACGTCGGCATCAACGCGGGCTGGCCCTTCGGCGCCGATGCAGCGCCCCACATGGCCTATGCCCGCCAATACTGGCGGGATATCCAACAGTACGGAGACGGCTTCTATACCGTGGACGTGCCGCCCGACACCACTGTCGAGGGCATCAATCGGAACTACCGGGGGAACTACGCCCGCCTGGTCACGCTCAAGGACCGATACGATCCGAAGAACCTGTTCCGGCTGAACACGAACGTGGAGCCCACGGCCTGATCCCTCATACCCGTTCACCGAAGCGCCATAGGAGAACTGCATGTTGCGACATATCCGGCCGCGGACCCTCGCCCTGGCCGCAGCCCTACTCCTCCTGCCGACCTCGGCGTCGGCTACGTGGTCCATCATCGCCGTCGACACCAGAAACGGCCTCGTGATCATCGCCTCGGCCACATGTGTGTCCGCGGAAGGGCTTCGCACGAGAGGCGGGCTCATGAGCATCCAGGCGGTAATCGTGCCAGGCCTCGGTGTAGCGGCGGCCCAGGCCGGCGTCGACGGGACCCGGGCGAACCAGACGTTGATCTTCGAACAGATGCAGGCGGGTACGGATCCCGACGACATCCTCCGCATGCTCTCGGAGGATGAGAACTTCCAGCGCCGACAGTTCGGGATCGTGGACTTGCGGGGTCGCTCGGCCGGCTTCTCCGGAACGGGGAACGGGTACGCATCCCTCGCCGTACAGAGCGACGTGCGAGACCAGGGCATCTACTTCGCCGTCCAGGGCAACATCCTCGAATCCGACGCCGTGGTGCTCGAAGCGGTAGAGGCGTTCCTCGCCGAGGAGGGAACCGTGGTGGACCGCGTGATGGCGGGTATGGAAGCGGCCGACCGCGCGGGGGGCGACAGCCGGTGTTCGTGCAGGACCGAGCCCGTCCCCGAAACGGACGCCAGTTGCCAGCACCGCACGGCTCACGTGGCCTATGTGGCCGCGGCGAAGGCCGAGGACCCCGTCGGCGAGGGTCATTCGAACGGTTCGTACTCCCTGTTCATCGATGTGGATGACGAGAACATCGCCCCAAACGAAAACGCTAACCCGGTCCGGACCCTCCGCATGCGGTACGATGCCTGGAAGGCCGACGGTGGCCTCGGCGACCTCGGACTGGGCGGGCCCTAGGTGGCGTCGATGTCCGAGCGGCTACGATACGCCAAGAGGATCCCCGGCGGCGGGATCCTCACGACGGTGTCGATCATCGTGTTGGGAACCGCCGCCGTGCCCCCCGGGACTCCGGAGCCCCCGGACACGGTCGCCCACTCCCGTCTCACCGCCGACGCGTATCCGCGGCGCGCCGGCATCGACATCGAGAACTACCGGTTCGAGCTGACCCTCAGCGACGAGTCCGACGAGATCACGGGCCGGGCCACCGTGACGGCGCGATTCACGGAAGACGGCGTCACGCGGCTCCCCCTGGACCTGACCGGCCTCCGGGCCGACGGCACCGGGATGACGGTGTCTTCCGTGTCGCAGGGGCCCGCATCCCTCGCATTCACCCACCAGGCCGACCTCCTGGACATCACCCTGGCCGGGCCTTCCACCACCGGAGCGCGCACCGAGGTGGTGATCGAGTACCGGGGCAAACCGGCTACGGGCCTCCACATCGGGCCCAACAAGTACGGCGACCGGACGTTCTTCAGCGACAACTGGCCAAACCGGGCCCGGAACTGGCTCCCCACGATCGATCACGTCTACGAGAAGGCGGCCAACGAATTCGTCGTCACCGCGCCGGCCCACTACCAGGTGGTCTCGAACGGTATCCTGATC
>JAHEKK010000214.1 GCA_024638395.1 Gemmatimonadota bacterium
GGCGACGATCCCACCGTCCGTCGTCTCGAGGCGTACGTCGCGCGGCTGCTGTGCATGGACGACGCGGTGTTCATGCCCACGGGATCGATGACGAATCAGGTGGCCATCCGCTGTCATACGGAGCCCGGTGATCGTGTGCTCATGGACGGCGCGTCTCACGTGGTGCGGTCGGAGGGGGGTGCGCCGGCGGCGCTTTCGGGGGTTACGAGCCATCCCATCGAGGGAGACAGGGGTGTCTTCACGTCACATCAGTTGCTCGAGGCCATGGGGACGCTCCATCGGTTCAACCCTGCGACGCTCCAGCCGCCCGCCACGCTGGTGTGCGTCGAGAACACCCACAACGCGGGAGGCGGACGGATCTGGCCCCTCGAGCGCCTTCGCGAAGTCGTCAACCTCGCAGACAGTCACGGACTGGCCATCCACATGGACGGGGCCCGGATCTGGAACGCGGAGGCCGCGACGGGAGTCTCGGTGGCGGAGTACGCCGAAGGCGTCGACAGCATTTCGGTCTGCTTCTCAAAGGGACTCGGCGCCCCCGTGGGCTCCGCGCTTGCGGGAACGTCCCGATTCACCGCACGCGCCCGACGATTCAAGCAGCTTTTCGGCGGGGGGTTTCGCCAGGCCGGCATCCTCGCCGCGGGGGCGCTTCATGCCTTGGAACACCACCGGCACGATCTCGCCCGTGACCACGACCACGCCCGCGCTTTCGCCGAAGTTGTGAGCCGGGCGCCCGGCGTGACGCTCGATCCGGAGACCGTGGAGACCAACATCGTCCGTTTTGGTGTTGCGGTCGGATCGGGAGTAGTGGCGGACGGATGTTACGCACGAGGCGTGCACATGCTGCCCTCAGGGTCCCGGGCTCTGCGGGCCGTGTTCCACAGGGACATATCGGCGGAGGACACCGGGGTTGCCGCCCAAATCGTGTCCGAGGTCTTGCAGCACGCCATGGAGGGAGAACCCACTTGAACCGAAGTCTGACGGTTGGCCTGTTCCTGACAGCCACCCTGGTCATGGCGTGCGCCGGCGGGGGGCGCTTCGCCAGCCCCGTTGCATCTCTTGCCGGATGTTACGCACTCAATTTCGGTCCATGGCCCGGAGAGATGCGCGGAGACGGCGCCCTCGAAGAGGGGTATCCGACCCCCGCGGCCCTGCCTAGCGTGATCGAGTTGGCCACGGCCCGGGTCGGTAGGACGGACGATGCGTCGGTGGACGGGCGCATTCACGAGGTGAGGAGCCACGGGCGGCCGGGGAGGGGCGTGCTTCACTACTGGCGAATGGTGAAGAGTGACTCGTTGGTGGTGTGGACGGGTGGCCCGGTGGGGTTCCGTCTGGAGATGGCGGTGACGGGCCAGGAGACCGAAGGCGCCGTATTCGCCTTCTCCGAGGCGTCGGGTGCTGAAGAGATCCGCGCCGCCTTGAGCGGAGTGCGATCTCCGTGTCCGAGGCAGGCTGTACCGGGGGCGTGAGGGGGGTGCGGTTTGGCGTCGGCGCCGGGGCTTTGCTTCTCGTCGTAGCGGCGGCCCTTGGCTGGGGTCGCCGTGGCGGCGTCCTGGAGGCGCGCCAGGCGTACTGGGAGGAAACAGAGGCACGTTGGGGCCAGGAGGTACGCTTGCTGATGGAGCTCCCACGGCGGATCCGGGAGTCCTCCGGAGTGCTGGCAAGCTCCGTGAATCCAGGCGTGTTCTGGACCCACAACGACTCGGGCGGGGAACCCGTTCTGTACGGCGTGCGCCCCGAAGACGGAAGCATCGTCGAACTGCGCCTGAGCGGGGCTCCGGCCAGGGACTGGGAGGACCTGGACGACGGTCCCTGTCCCCACGCGCCTCTCGAGCCGTGTCTGTTCGTGGGCGATATCGGCGACAATCTGAGCCGCCGGGAGAGCGTTACGGTCGTCGTCGTCGCGGAGCCACGTCTGCCAGACGTCCTTCCACCGCAGCTCTCAGGCGAATGGTGGGCGGGATCACTGAAGTACCCGTCAGGACCCCGGGATGCGGAGGCGCTGGTGGTGTCCGAAGACGGCGTGGTCCGCATCGTCACCAAGGGCAGGGAAGGTGAGCACGGCGTCTACCGAGCTCCCACCGATTTCCTGCAGGGAGAGGGAGACGAGCCCGTCGATCTGCTCCCCGATGGACGACTTCCCCTGGTCCCGGTGCTGTGGCTGGGGCGGGTCGTCACGGCCGGGGCCGACTGGGCCGGCGGGATCGCCGTGCGGACCTACACGGAGGTCTACCTCTTCCGGGAGGGTCCAGGCGGTTGGGAGGCGACAGGACTCCCCTGCGTGGTGGCACCTCTCGGTCCCGCCGGCGAGGGCCTGGACATCGGCCCAGACGGAGCGGTCTACCTGAGCCGTGAGGCGACACGGGTGGCGCCGGCGGCCCTCGAGGCCGTCGACTGTGACTTCTCCGGGGGACCGTGAGAGCCGCCCTACCTACGGGGGGCCACTCTCAGGCCCGACCTCCACTCAGCTGCCGCGTCAGGTCGTCGATCTCCCGCAACCGCTCTTCGGCTTCGGGATATCCCGCCAGGAACGCGTCTTTGCCCACGAGGGAGAACAGGACGCGGGCCCGAGCCAGGGCATCCAGGGCACCCTCGGTACGTCCCTCCGACCGCTGGAAAAGGGCGTCGGTGAGGAGGGTTTCACCCATGAGCCAACAGCGCATGGGGTCCACCTCTCCCGTCGGGGCGATCATGGCCAACAGGGAGTCGGGTGAGGCTACCCGCACCAGGTCCAGGTCCATGCCCACGCCTGCTGACGAACGGCGCAAGACGTCGTCCACCTGGGACTCGGTGGCCGCGCCACCCAGGATCGCTTTGCGCAACTGGATCAACGCGGCGCCGAGCTGTTCGATGATCCGCAGGATGTAGTCCTGTTGGGACATGTCCGCTCTTCCCGACGTCGAGGCGTATAAGGCATCGGTCCCCGCGTAGCGTCGAATCCGGGAGTAGGAGATTATCCCGACAGGCACGTGGGAGGAAGCCGTAGGGCGGGGGCGGAGGGCAGGGTCAGGAAGGCTTCGTCCCCTTACATTGACTGCTCGTGCTGCATCTGCAAAAGGGGAGCGCTTTTTTGGCTGAAGCGAAGGGTGGCCGGTGCGCCTGGGCGGAAGGGGGCGATCTGGACCGGTCGTATCACGACCTCGAGTGGGGTGTGCCACGAGGCGGCGACGCCGAGCTGTTCGAAGCCCTGACGCTTGAGGGCGCCCAAGCCGGCCTCTCCTGGTCGACCATTCTCAAGAAGAGAGAGGGATATCGGCGCCTCTTCCGGGGGTTCAACCCGGACGCGGTCGCGACGCTGGACAACGACGCCGTGGACGCCCTGCTCCTGGATCCGGCCATCGTGCGGCATCGCGGCAAGATCGAATCGACCCTCAACAACGCGCGGTGCGTGCTCCAGGTCAGGGGCGAGTTCGGGTCGTTCGGCCGCTACATCTGGACCTTCGTCGACGGGCGGCCCGTGCAGAACCGTCGGCGGAGCCTGAAAGACCTCCCGGCGACGACCCCGGTGTCCCTTCGCCTCAGCCGGGACCTGAAGAGGCGAGGTTTCCGCTTCGTCGGCCCCACGACCTGCTACGCCTTCATGCAAGCCGTGGGGATGGTAAACGACCACGAGGTTGGATGCTTTCGCCACGACGCGGTGTCGGGCCTGATGCCGGATCTCGATCCGTGACGGCCACTTCGCGGGTTCGCAGGTGGCCCCGGTCGGTCGCTGCACTGTCCAGCATGGCGGCCCTCATCTCGACGGCCGCGGCTCCCGTCGCGGCCCAGTCGCTCCCAAGGGTTCATGTCATCGCCACGGGGGGTACCATCGCGTCCAGCGCCCAAGGGCTCATTGGGGTGGACCAGCTCCTGGCCGGCGTTCCTGAACTCGCCACAGCGGCCACGGTCACCTTCGAACAGGTCCTCAGGGTGGGATCCAGCCGCGTTGTCCCCAAGGATTGGTTGACGCTGGCTCGACACATCGACGAGGCATTCGGACGGGATCCCCAACTTGCCGGCATCGTGGTGACCCACGGCACCGACACCATGGAGGAGACCGCCTTCTTCCTGGACCTGGTGGCAGCGGATGATCGGCCTGTCGTGGTGACCGGCGCCATGCGATCATCGGACGCGGTCGGGGCGGACGGGCCGGCGAACCTGTTGAGCGCGGTGCGTGTGGCCGCCCACGGTGAGGCTCGCCGCCGGGGCGTCCTGTTGGTCATGAACGACGAGGTGCACGAGGCGCGTTTCGCCATCAAGGCCCACACCCTCAGGGTCCAGGCGTTCAGCTCCCCCGAGGCGGGCCCCACGGGGATCGTGGAGTCGGAGGGGGTACGCTTCCGAACGGCGCCGCCCTCCAGGCCCGATCCCTTCCCGTTGTCCGGCGTCGAGGCCCTGCCGGAGGTCGGCATCGACTATTCATTCGCCGGAGCCGCGGGCGAGGGCGTCCGGATCGCTCGGGAATCCGGGATGAGTGGCGTGGTGGTGGCCGCGTTCGGCAGCGGACGGGTTTCCGAGGGTCAGGCCGACGAGATACGAACGGCCCTGAGCCGGGGCCTGGTGGTCGTGATGAGCTCCCGGGTGGGGCAGGGGCTGGTCCGTGACGAGTACAATGGAGGGCTGGCGGCGGAGGGTAGGAACGTGATCTCCGCCGGCATTTTGAACCCCCAGAAGGCCCGCGTCCTGCTCATGCTGGCCCTTACCCGGACCCGGGTCCTGACGGAGCTGTCCAGGATCTTCGAGGCCTATTCGTAGGGAATGCGATCCCCGTTGTGACTGGGAAATCCCCATGAAGGGGAAACAAATGTTTACCCCGGCGGGTCCCGGTCCTACCTTTCAGCCACCGAGCGATCATGCCGGAGGAGGAACCGGCAGGGCTGCCGGGTGGTACCCCCGTTCGTCGGGTGGAGCGTCGTGAGCCCGATCCAAGCGCTAGGAGGTTCGCACTGAGCCAGAGCCGTATCGTTGGCTACAGTCTCGGGGCCCTGGGGGTCCTGATGGTCTGGGTTTCCGTTTGGACCGTCCCCCATATCGAGGCTCGCCTCGAGTCTGCGGTGGCAACGGCCCTCGAAATGCGGGGGATCAGCGTGTCGTCCATCTCGGCCGACGGCAGGACCATCACCGTCGTGGGTGGTCCGACCTCGCCCGAAGCCCGTCTGGCGCTCGCCGCAGCAGTCCAGAACGTGCCCGGAGTGGGTGAGGTTCGTTCTCTACTCGTAGGGAATGACGAGCCTCCGGCCGACGCCCCACACCGGTTGGCGGACCGGGTTCCCGAGCTGGAGGAGACTCCCGGCATCGTGGACCGCGAGGAGGGCGGGACGCCGCCCGAGGGAGGCGAGGAACGTGAATCTCCCGTGCCGACGGAGGAAGGGGGCGGCGTTGCCGCGGTGATGGCCAGCGACGAGGGCGGGCCGGCAGTCGTCGCTCAGGACGAGGCTGCCGGAGAGGCCTCCGAGGCGGCCCCGACGCCCGTGGCGGACTCCCCGAGTCCGTCCGAGGAGGAGGCTGACGCGCCACGGCTCGAGGAGCGACCGGTGTCCTGCCGCGTTCGTCTCTCCCGTTTGGCGGAGGGGCGCACCGTACCCTTTGGCGAGGGCGGCGCCTCCCTCGCGGAGGTTGATCAGGCCATCCTCAGCGACGTGGCCGCAGGACTCAGGAGCTGTGGGGAGTGGACGCTGACGATCGTGGGGTATGCCTCAGCCAGTGAAGAGCCGGATGCCTGGGTTCTTGCAGACCGTCGGGCCTACGCGGTTGCGCGCTTCCTTCTGGATCGCGGAATCGACGAAAGCCGGATTGCCACGGTCACGGGAAACACGCCGGCCGCGGGCGAAAGCGCACCGAGGGTGGAGCTTTTCGTGAGTGGAGGCGAATAGCCCGTGTGGCTCCTGCTGCAGATTCTGGTCTATCTCGGGCTGGCGTTCCTCATCGGCGCCGTGGGTGGTTGGATGCTCAGGGGACGCCAGGCGAAAGACTCGCAGGCGTACCTGAAGGAGCGCTTCAAGCAGATCGTGAGCTCCATAGAGTTGGAGCGGGACGCCGCCAGACTGAAGCTGCGGGACCTCACGGCGCGGACGGAACCCGGCCAGGAGGCGGTGACCCCGGAGGGAGCCCCCCAGGCTGACATTGGGGACCGGCGAGGCGGCG
>JAHEKK010000005.1:0-4502 GCA_024638395.1 Gemmatimonadota bacterium
CGGGCAGATCCTGGAGTCGTCTCCCGTCGAACCACACCTCACCCGAAGTGGGGGGGATGAGTCCCAGGACGGCCCGGCCGGTCGTGGACTTACCCGAGCCGCTCTCGCCGACGAGCCCCAATGTCTCTCCCTCGGAGAGGCCGAAGGACACGCCGTCCACGGCCCGAACCACGCCGGCGGTTTTTCGCCAGAGCCCGCGGCGGATGGGGAAGTGAACCTTCAGGTCTTTCACTTCCAGTAGGGACCGGGTCATCGGCCCCCACCCATCCGGGCCACCTCGTCTGACCGCCAACACGCGGCCAGGTGCGCCGACCCGACCTCCCGCAGTTCCGGATCCGCCTCCCGGCAACGAGCCTCGGCCAGAGGGCAACGGTCGGCAAACGCGCACCCGGAGGGGAGGGAGAGGAGACTGGGCGGCTGGCCGTCGATGGCTGCGAGGCGCTCCAACGCCCCGTCCAGCCGGGGAGCGGACCGCAGAAGAAGCGCCGTGTAGGGATGGGCCGGCGATCTGAACAGGTCTGTGGCCCGCGCCTCCTCCACGACCCGCCCTGCGTACATGACGGCAACGCGGTCGGCAAGACCGGCGACGAGCCCCAGGTCGTGGGTGATCCACAGGATGCTCATCCCGGAGGCCCGCTGGAGGTCCCGGATCAGGCCGACGATCTGGGCCTGAACGGTGACGTCGAGGGCCGTCGTCGGTTCATCGGCGATCAGCACGTCCGGCGCGCCGGCAAGAGCCATGGCGATCATGATCCGCTGCCGCTGCCCCCCCGAGAACTCGTGGGGATGGTCAGCGAGGCGACGCGCCGGCTCGGGGATCCTCACCTGAGCCAAGAGGTTGCGGGCCTCTTCCAGGGCCGCTTTCCTCGAGAGGTCCATGTGCCGCACCAGCACCTCGGCGATCTGATCCCCCACCGTCATCACCGGATTCAGAGAGGTCATGGGATCCTGGAACACCATGGCGATGCGCCTGCCCCGCAGGCCCTCCCATCCCCGGTCGCCGGGACCGGGCAGGGGTTCTCCGTGGAGCCGAAGGGCCTCCCAGGTGGTGCGCCCGACCGGCCTCGGGACCAGGTCGAGGAGGGACAGCGCCGTGACCGTTTTGCCTGAACCGCTCTCCCCGACGATGGCCAGCGACTCCCCGGGCCCCAGCGACAGCGATACACCCCTGACGGCCTCCGCATCACCCTCGTCCGTCCGGAAGGACACGCGAAGGTCCTCCAGGACCAGGACCGGCGCCTCGCTCACCTGAGGGGTCGACACGCTCATTCCGATCGAACCCTCGGGTCCAGTGCGTCCTGGAGTCCGTCCCCGATGAAGTTCACCGCCAGGACCACCAGGAGGATGGCCAGGCCGGGGAAGATCGTGAGCCACGGCTCCGTCGCCATCGTCGACTGAGCATCCCTCAGCATGTTGCCCCAGGTCGGGGTCGGCGGCTGAACGCCTAGGCCGAGGTAGCTCAGGGAGGATTCCACGATGAGTGCGTTGCCCACGGCGAGCGTGCCGCCCACCACGATGGGCCCCAGGGCATTGGGCAACACATGGCGCCAGATAATCCGGCGGTTGCGGGCCCCCACGCTTCGGGCCGCCTCCACGTAGGGCATCTCGCGGATCGAGAGGACCTCGCTCCTCACCACGCGGGCCGTCGTCATCCAACTCAGGAGCCCGATGATCACCGCAATCATCATGAAGGCCGATTGCGTGAAACTGGCCAGCACGATGAGAAGAGGCAGAGACGGGATCGAATACGCGACGTCGGTCAGCCGCATGAGGAGGGCGTCCGTCCGCCCGCCGAAGAAGCCGGCGACGGCTCCCACCAGGGTTCCGACGCCCGTGCCCACGGCCGCCGAGATGAGGCCGATGAGCAATGAGATCTGGCCCCCGAAGAGGATCCGGGTCCAGAGGTCCCTCCCCAGGTCGTCGGTCCCGAGCCAATGGTCTCTGGACGGGGGCTGACGGATCCGGGAGAGGTCGATGGCGTCGAACTCGTAGGGCGTCAGCCACGGCGCCAGAAAGCACACCGCCGCCGCAACACCGAACAACACCATCGACGCGACGGCCACCTTGTGGCGGCGGAGCTGGCGCCAGATCCGGGGATCGCTCACGAAGAACGCTCCGGCCGCGGCTGACGGACCCTCTGCCGGATGGTCGCGGCCCGCTTCCGGCTACTCATACCGGATCCGCGGGTCCAGCCACCCGTAGAGCAGGTCGGCCACGAGGTTGAAAAGGATGACCATGAGGGATCCCAGGAGCAGGATGCCCATGAGGACCGGATAGTCCCTCTGGGTCATGGCCACGACGAACAGCCGGCCGATGCCGGGCCAGGAGAACACGGTTTCGGTAATGATGGCCCCCGAAAAGAGGCCGGCGGTGTCCAGCGCCATGACGGACACGACAGGGATCATGGCGTTCCGGAGCGCGTGGACCCACACCACCCGGCGCTCGGAAAGTCCCTTCGCCCGTGCCGTCCGCACGAAGTCCGACCGGAGCGCACCGAGCATGCTCGATCTCAGATACCGGGACCATCCCGCGACGTAGCGCAGCGAGAGGACGATACCGGGCAGCACCAGGTGTGCCGCGTGATCCGTGAAGCTGTTCATCCCTACGGTCTGCCTGCCGGATACGGGGAGCCATCCCAGACGGACCGCGAAGACGAGCTGGAGGATCAACCCGAACCAGAACACGGGCATGGCGATCCCGGCAAACGAAAAGCCCGTGCCCAGATGGTCGATCCAGCTGTACTGCCGAACCGCGCTGACGACGCCCAGGAGGAGGGCCATGATGGCGGCGAGGACGAACGCCGCGCCCATGAGCTCCAACGAGGCGGGGAGGTGCTCGAAGATGACGTCCTTAACGGGGCGGTTCCGGGCGAAACTCTGGCCCAGGTCGCCGGTGGCGGCCGCACCCAGCCACCGGACGTACTGCACGGGGACCGGCTGATCGAGGCCCAGACGGACTCGATAGGCTTCGATGACCTCCGGGTCGACGATTCGGCCCGACTGGAGGAGCATGGTCTCGGGCCCGCCGGGCGCCGCCTGGATGATGCCGAAGATGATGACGGAGATCCCCAGCATCATGGGGATGACCTGCAGGAGCCGGCGAAGGGCGAAGGCGCTCAGGTCGTCCCCCCGTCAGGGGACGAGGGCCCACTCCCAGAGATTCCAGAAGCTGCCAAAGTTGGTGCCGCTCCCCCGATAGTTACGGACCTGCTCGCTCACGACCTCCGGAATCACATTGTAGTAGATGGGGAGTGAAACCGCCGCTTCCGCCAGGGCCACCTGGGCCCGGTCCAGATGGGGCTTCCGGCTAGCCAGGTCCAGATGCCGGTCCGCTTCCAGGAGCAGGGAGTCCAGGGCCGGGTCACAGAACCCCGTCATGTTGTTGGGCCCGTCGCAGATGTACAGGCCCGACAGGCTGGGGTCTGCGGGGAGGTACCACCCGCTCACCAGCGCTTCCCAGTCCTCCTGGCGCCACCGACTGGTCCACGCAGCGCTCTCGAGGGTCAGGAAGCCCACCTCCACTCCGATCTCCGACAGCTGGGCCTGGATGACCTGAGCCACCTGGATCCGGTCCAGGGCCCCCGCCCTGTTGATCATGTCGAAGGAGAACCGGAGCCCGTCCTTCACCAGGACGCCGTCGCCTCCTGGTCTCCAACCCGCCTCCTCCAGGAGGCTCGACGCCCGGACCGGGTCGTACCCGATCCGCGGTACGTCGGGATTGTGGTACGGGCTCGTGGGGTTCAGCGGCGTGTGAGCCACCTGGACGGTTCCCTGCATGAGCTGGTCGGCGATCGCCTGGCGGTCGATGGCGTGAAACAGGGCCATGCGCACCTGCCGGTCGCTGAAGAGCGCCCGACTCCGGTCGGTGTTGAGACTCAGGTCGAAGTGTAGGACGGCGTTCGAGCTCGTCAGGTTCACGCGGTAGCCCGGCAGGGCGCGCACCCTCGACACCTGCACCGGGTCCACCTGGCCGTAGTGGTGCTCGCCGGCCACCAGGGCATTCAGCCGGGTGTTGGAGTCGGGTATGAAGGACCAGACGATCTCGTCGATCGCCGGCACCTCGGGCCCCCGCCAGTAGTCGTCATTGCGGACCACCCGGATGTGCTCCCCCGCTCGCCACTCGGCGAACCGGAACGGCCCCGTGCCGATCGTCCCCGGTCCCCGGTTGTAGGGCTCGTGCTCCACAATCTGCTGGGTGGTCATTCCCCCCAGGACATGCTCGGGAAGCACCGCCTCGAAGATCCCGGCGTAGTATCCGTAGAGGCCGTTCCAGGTAAAGACCACGGTGTGTTCGTCCGGTGTGGCGCACCGGAGGATCCCCATGTACATCTCGCGGTTGTAGACCTGGGAGCCCTCCGACGAGACGAAGCGCCAGGTGAAGCAGACGTCTTCGCTGGTAAAGGGCTCCCCGTCGTGCCAACGGACCCCCTCCTGGAGTGGCCACGTCATGTCCCAGGTTCCGTCGCCGTTGTCCGCAATGAGGCCGTTGCCGATGGTCGGGAT
>JAHEKK010000005.1:4512-24047 GCA_024638395.1 Gemmatimonadota bacterium
AGCACGGGAACGTAGGTATTGCGCTCGTTCGTGGTGATGAGCCCCTCGATCATGCTGAACTGGATGTCCACCAGGTTCTGGCTGGTGAAGGGGTTCAGGACGTCGATCTCCCGGTTGTAGGCCACTCTGAGGAGCCTCCGGCCCGCGCTGCCGAGTTCGTCCGTGTCGGCGGCGTTCCGGTCGCCGGAGCCGCAGGCCGCGCCGAGGAGGACCATGGCGGCCACCCCCCCGGATCTCAGGGCAACCCCCCGACGGCGCCGGGCCGCCAAGAAGGCACGTGCAATCGTCGGTTGCCGGGCGGCCGGGACCATTCAGGCCTCCTTCACAGGAGGGACAGGGTGGAGCTCGGACATTGCATCGTCGGTCATCCGCCGGGCAATCAGCGACACGGGGACCGAGCCGTGGGACAGGAAACGGTCGTGGAAGCGCCGGAGGGAGAAGCCTCCTCCTTCAAGGGCCATGATCCGCTCCCGTAGCCGGTGAATGCCATCCCGTCCCAACAGATACATGACCGCCCCTCCCGGGAACATGCTGTTCTTGACGGCCTCGGCATGTGCTGAGGCGGGGGACATCCCTGCCACCGACTCGTAGAAGCTCGCTGCCTGGGTCAGGGTCATCCCGCCCGAATGGAGGCGCAGGTCGACCACGGCTCGCGCACACATCCGGACACGCCCAAGGAGCTCCCTGTACTCCTCGGCCGGTGTGAGGAATCCCACCTCCTTCATGAGATCGGTGGCGTAGCAGGCCCACCCTTCGGCCATGGTCCCTGCGGCCAGCATGGCCGTCCTGGACGCACAATCCACCGCTGCGATTCGGCCTATGCGGCTTCGGGCACGGTAGGCGTGCCAGTTCTGGACATGGTGGCCGATGGAGCCGTGATGGATGACGTGATTCAGGCGGATCGTCGGCTCATCGGGCACCTCTGACGGGTGGATCAGATACTGATGCACCGCCGGGCTTCGGAAAGCCGAGGGGGCCCGGTAGTAGAGGAAATACAGATCCTCCGCCGCCTCACGGACCCAGCGGGGACGGGGTACGTATTCGATGGGAAAGTCGGGCCAGGTCAGGAGATCGAAGCTCTCGGCCGTTCTGCGGACGTCGTCCCACGACGCCTGGTACCGGTGCTGCCCCGGCGCCTCGTGGGCCGCTGGCTCCGCCTCTTCCGGCTGGGGTGTCGCCTCCGCGGCCTCCTGGGCCCACCGAAGCTCGTCCTCGGCCATGCGCAGGACGCTTTCGAGGGACTCCGATACGAAGTGCGCCCTCTCGAGATGGAGGGCCAGAGCCTCGGGCCCCGCCGAAGCTGCCTCTTCACCGGCATCTGGAACGCGTTCCAGAAAAGCCGCGAACCGGGCGGCCGCTGCAAGGCCGAGGGACCGCGCCTCTTCGAAGGCCACACGTTGACCCGTTGAGACGTCTTCCGCCGCCCAGGTCCCAGCGGCCAGGGGGAGTCCCCGCTCCAGGAGGGCCTGGAGTGCCCCGCACTCGCGCCGGGCCCGCTGAGTCCAGGCACGTGGTGCCCCATCCAGGCGACGTTCCCCCTGCGCCAGGAACCCGGACAAGTCGCGGAGACGGTCCGTCACACTCGCCACCCGGTCACCGAGGGGGGCGAAATCCGTCAACAGCAGGGAGATGATCCCGAATGCCGCCTCACCGGTATAGAAGGCCGGGTTCCCGGCGGGTCCGTGGCTCGAGGCCAGCTCCCACACCTGCGTATCGAGGAACCCCCGAGCGACTCGTAGATCCCATTCCAGGTCGGCATCTCCAGTGGGCGACGCCGCGTGGGTAGCCATGGCCTCGGCCAGCGCGCGACTCTCCGAAAGCCAGTCGCCCAGGCCTTGTTCGGAGCAGTCGGGCCACGCCCCATCGAGGCCGTGGACGCCGATGAAGGTGGCGTTGACCGGCCGCCGGGCGTAGTACGCCTCGAAGAAACGGTCCAGGCACTCGACTGCCTCGGCGGGACCATCCGCGGCCATCACGTGTCTGCGCTCCCCTAGCGAGGCACGTACTTGACCGGCCGACGCGGGCCGACCTCGGCACCGTAGACGTTGCCCTGGCTGTCCACTGCCACGCCCTCCGCCGCGCTGGTAGCCGCGTTGTCCGGGTCCGGCTCGGGATCCGGAATGAACGCAGTCACCCACCCGTCTCGGGCGCTACCGATGTAGATGCCCCGTTTCCAACCGGGATTTCGCCGCGTGTTGGACTCGGAGTCCGCCGCGTAGAGCATGTCGTTGGCATCGATGAACAGTCCACTGGGACGCCCGAACTGGGTCCACGTCGCCAGGTGGTTCCCCTCCTGATCGAAGATCTGGATACGGCTGTTGGCGCGGTCGGCCACGAACAGACGGCCCTGGGAATCCATGGCGAGGGCATGAGGATCCCTGAACTCGCCGTTCTCCAGCCCCGTCGATCCCCAGGCCATGATGAAGGATCCGTCCGGCGCCAGCTTCACGATCCGGTTGTTGCCCCCTTCGTCATGGCCGTCGGCGACGAAGATGTTCCCGTCGGGGGCGACCAACACATCGGACGGCTTGTTGAAGATCTTCTCCCCTTCTCCGGCGATGCCTTCGGCGCCCAGGGTCATGAGCAGGTCGCCCTCGGGGCTGAATTTCTTGATGACATGGCCCACTCCGTCCCGGACGGGCGCGTAGCCCACGGCGTCGGTGATCCAGACATTGCCCTCCGGATCCACGGTCATGCCGTGGGGCCACACGATCTCGCCGGCGCCGAAAGAGCGGATGAGGGAGCCGTCGGGTGCGAAGAGGAAGATGGGATCGAGGTCGGAATCCAGGCAGAGATTGGCCTCACATCGATCGGCCACCCAGACGTTGTCGTCGGCATCCACGTACACGGCACTCATGGCGCCCCAGGTCCGGCCGTCAGGAAGCTGGGCCCAGTCCTCGACCGTCCGGTACGGGTTGGGCAGAGGGCCCTGGGCCACCGCTGGAGCAGGGGCGATGAGACCGAACGAAACCAAAAGAAGAGCGGCCGCGCCGGCACAGAAGGAGCTACGGAGCGAGCGGAGAAGTCGGGTGCCGCGTTCCATCAAGCGGTCTCCAGTACGTCGGTGAGGGTGGGTGAAGTAGCGCCGAGTCGCAGAACCGTCTCAGGTCTGCCGGGCTCGGGGCGTTCCTTCCAGGGACACTCCCGGATCGGCAGCCCCATCCTGCCGTCCCGTGCCTCTCCGCGCCAGTCGAGAGAACAAGGTTCCCAGCCCCCACGCAGCGGCCCCGGCCAGTGCCAGCAGGAGAAGCCAGTCGAGGGCCGCGGCCAGGAGCGCACCGTCTGCCACCGGAAACCGGAGGTCGTAGGCCAGGAACCGGCCGCCTCGCTCCACCATCCAGTGCCAGCCCGTGTGGGCGACCAGGGCCGAGAGGATGATCACCCCGACGCGGGATGACGGCAGGCGCTCGAGGAGGAACCCGAGGGCAGGGACGATCAGCGCCACGGCCAGGAGCTGACCGAGCTCAACCCCGAGGTTGAAGGCGAACAGGGACGGGACCAGGTGGCGCCCGGCGAACTGGAGCGTGCCCGAGAGTACGAAAGAGAATCCGAAGCCGTGGACCAGTCCAAACGCGAAGGCCCAGGCCCAACGATGTCTATGCTGCCCCCCGACGATGTTCTCGAGGGCCATGTAGACGATCGAGGCCGCAATCAGTGTTTCGATCAGGGGTGGAAACCACAGTCCACCCGGCGCCAACCCGGTGGCTGACGCCACCAGCGTGATGGAGTGGGCGACGGTGAAGGACGTGACCACCGAAACCAAGGGCCAGAACCGCCGCACCGGAATCACGAGACACAAGAGGAAGAGGAGGTGATCGAGGCCCTCGAGGATGTGGACAAAACCCAGTCCCACGAAGCGAAAGAACGCCTGGTGCCAACGGGGGTCCAACCGCACGACGCCGGGATCCCCGTCGTACTGGAACAGTCGTTCCTCGCCCCCCGGAGACACGAAGCGCAGCACCGTCGCGGTGCGGATCCCCAGGTGGGCCCACCGCGGGTCGATGGAGAAGCGGGACTCGTCGGAAGCAATCGGGACCGAGAGCAGCACGTCCATGACGGCCTGCTCCAGGATCAGGTCCACTCCCTCCGGAACCGCAGGCGCCTCCAGGTGGGCCAATGCGCCATCCAAGGATCCGAACGAAGGATCCGAGGGCAGCGAAATCCGGGCGGCGACCACCTCGGGGGGCGGAAGGGGATTGCCGTCCTCGTACAACGTCAGGTAGTCGGCGATCCAGAGCCGCGCCTGGTCCGGCAGCAGGAGGGTGGCCGCCGGAATGTCCACGTATCCGGGCCCGTACACGGGGAATCGGATGTCGCGCATGGACGTGAGGGGCACCCGTACGACAACCCGCATTTGGTCCCCGGAGGGGGCCACGATGGCGCGGATCGTGGCGTCGGCGGGGATCTCATGGGCCGAGTGGCCCCCGGGCGTGACCGCCACCCCCACGGCCGCGATCAGGGGGATCAGGAGAGTTCGGGCTGAAAAGAGTCGCATGCCCCACAGCCTGGGCCGGGCCCCTCGCTCTGACAAGATGCCCGGACCCTTGCTCGTCGTGGAGTTTCAACGGGCCGGCCGGCGCCCCCCGTGGCTGAGGGGCCTCACCCTCCATAGTTTCCCCGGGAGTTTTCGCCCTTCCGGGCGAGCCACCTGTACCCATTGGCATGTCCCAAGGGAGGACGTCGAATGAAGCGAAACCTGCTGGCTGCCCTGGCCATCGTCGGCTCCGTCGGATTGGTCACCTGCGCCCAGAGCGGGGGCGGTGATGGAGACGGCACTCAGACAGCGCAGGCGGGCGGCATGATGGCGCCCATGTTCGAGGTCGACCCCTTCTGGCCGAAGCCCCTTCCCAACCATTGGGTGTTGGGTTCCGTGGTCGGCGTCGGTGTGGACTCCCGGGACCACGTGTTCATCATTCACCGGCAGGCCCCGCTGAACGAACGAACCGAGATCGGGGCGTCCACCGACCCACCTACCGGCGAATGTTGTCTTCCGGCCCCCTACATCCTGGAGTTCGATCCTGAGGGCAACCTCGTGAACGGTTGGGGCGGAGAGGGTGAGGGCTACGATTGGCCCACCTCAAACCACGGCATCACCATCGATCCCATGGACAACGTCTGGATCGGTGGCAATGGCAGGGGTGACTCCCACATCCTCAAGTTCACCCGCGACGGCCGGTTCCTGCAGCAGATCGGCACGCCCGGGATCATGGAAGCGAACAGCAATACCTCGGAGCACTTCGGCGAGGTGGCGAAGATCTCCTTCGACGCGGAAGCCAACGAGGCTTATCTGGCGGACGGGTACGTGAACAAGCGGGTCGCCGTCCTCGACATCTCCACGGGGGAGTTCAAAAGGTATTGGGGCGCCTACGGCAACGAGCCCAGTGACGAGGACCTGGGTCCCTACGATCCCGAGGCCCCCCTCGCCCAGCAGTTCCGAACGCCGGTTCACTGCGCGGAGCCGAGCAATGACGGCCTCGTCTACGTCTGCGATCGGCCGAACGACCGGATCCAGGTCTTCCAGTCCGACGGAACCTTCGTCACCGAGAAGATCATCGCGCCCCTCACCCGGGGCGACGGGTCGACGTGGGACATTGCGTTCTCCCGGGACCCGGAGCAGACCTACATGTACGTGGCCGACGGGAAGAACATGAAGGTCTACGTCATGGACCGTCAGAGCCTCGAGATCCTGACCACGTTCGGCGACGGAGGCCGCCAGCCCGGGCTCTTCTTCGCCGTGCACAGCATCGCGACTGATTCCCAGGGCAACATCTACACCACGGAGACCTACGAGGGGAAACGGGTCCAGAAGTTCGTATACCGGGGCCTGGGCCCCGTGACTGTCATGGACCAGGGGGCCCCCTGGCCTACGGGTGGCAACTAACGGCCACGCCCATCAGACGGGGCTCGTGACCACACCAATCAAGACCCAAAAGACGATCCGGAGGATCCTGATGCGAATCCACGCCACGCTCGCTTTCGCCGCCGCTTTCGGGCTGGCCCTGGCCCAACCGGCCGCCGCCCAGAGTGCCGACATGACCTTTTTCATCACCAGCGCCGGACCCGGTGACGGAGCAAACCTGGGCGGCCTGGCCGGCGCCGACATGCAATGCCAGGATCTGGCCTACGCCCAGGGCGCGGGCGACCGGACCTGGAGGGCCTACCTCTCCACAAT
Organism: Gemmatimonadota bacterium; assembly: GCA_024638395.1. Taxonomy (GTDB): domain Bacteria; phylum Gemmatimonadota; class Gemmatimonadetes; order Longimicrobiales; family Gaopeijiaceae; genus JAHEKK01. Next base: position 10,685 of record JAHEKK010000005.1, read on the forward strand.
CGCGGCCGACGGGTCCGCGGCGGTGCACGCCCGGGACCGCATCGGATCGGGACCCTGGCACAACTACGGCGGCGTCCTGATCGCCGAGAACGTGGCTCAACTCCACTCCGACGCCGCCAATCTGACCAAAGAGACGATCCTCACCGAGAAGGGTGCCCCGGTGAACGGACGGGGAGACACTCCCAACATGCACGACATTCTTACCGGATCGAACATGGACGGCACCGCGTTCACCGGTGAGGGCTACACCAACTGCGACAACTGGACCACCAGCGGGAGCACCGGTGGCGCCCGGGTCGGGCACCACGACCGCCAGGGCGGCGGCGACAACCCCACCTCCTGGAACGCCGCACATACGTCCCGTGGGTGTGGTCAGGAAGATCTCCAGGGGACAGGCGGAAACGGGTTCTTCTACTGCTTCGCCCTGGGCGGCTGAACATGCGACGTTCCACCTATGCCGCACTGGTCCTCTCGGTAAGCGCTCTGGGCACCGCATGCGCACCGGCCGAGGACGGCGAAACCGAAGCTTCCGCCGCGTCGGTGGCTACGCAGACCCCAACCGCATCCACCTCGACCGTCTTCATTGAAGAAATGACGTGGACGGAGATTCGCGAGGCCATCGACAACGGCACCACCACGGTCATCCTCCCCACGGCGGGGACGGAGCAGAACGGCCCCCACATGGTGATGGGAAAGCACAAGTACATCGTGGAGGAGGCGTCGAAGCGGATCGCCGAGCGCCTGGGGAACGCTCTCGTGGCCCCGGTGGTCACTTACGTCCCCGAGGGAGAGGTGGACCCGCCGTCGGGGCACATGCGAATGGCCGGGACCATCACGCTCCCCAACGAGTTCTTCATGAAACTGGTGGAGTACGCCGCCAGAAGCTTCAGAGCACACGGCTTCGCGGACATCGTGTTCATCGGCGACAGCGGCGGGAACCAACGGGGCATGGAACAGGTGGCGGGCGAGCTCAATGCGGAATGGGCCGGCGATCCCACACGGGTGCACTTCGTGGGAGACTATTACGCCAACAACGGCTACGTGGAGTGGCTCATGGAACAAGGTGAGACGGAGGAGGACATCGGCTCCCATGCGGGCATCACCGATACGTCGTTGATGTTGTACGTGGCACCCCAACACATCCGTACGGACCGCTTCGCCCCGAACGGCGGATTCGAGGGCAGCGGGGTCCGGGGCAACCCGACCCGGGCCCGGGCCGAGTATGGGGAGATGGGCATGGAGCTTCGCGTCGAGGCCGCGGTGCGGCAGGCCCAGGCCCTTATCGGAGCACGGTAGGCAGGCAACGGCGGACGGGGCTCGGCGCCAACCGAGCCCCGTCGCCGCCCTGCCTTCCCTGTCGCCCCCTGGACGGCCCCACCCGGCTGCTGTTGAAGGAGATTCAGGGGTGCACCCTGTGTATCGACCATCTCCCCCACGGCGTCAGGCCCGTCGTCCAACTGCACCCGCGGGCCCGGATCCTCATCGCCGGCCAGGCGCCCGGCCGAAGAGTGCACGAGTCGGGCGTGCCCTTCGACGATCCAAGCGGAGACCGCCTCAGGAACTGGATGGGGCTAGACCGGACTACGTTTTACGATCCCACCAGGGTCGCCATTCTCCCCATGGGGTTCTGCTATCCTGGCACGGGCCCCTCGGGTGACCTGCCGCCCAGGGCGGAGTGCGCGCCGGCGTGGCGGGAACGGGCCCTGGGAGCCCTGCCCCATCTCGGACTGACCGTGGTGCTGGGGGCCTATGCCCAGCGCTACCACCTGGACCCGGCGCCAGGATCGGTCACGGGGGCCGTCGCCGCCTGGAGAACGTATTGGCCCGACCAGATCCCACTTCCCCATCCCTCCCCACGAAACCAGGGCTGGTTCAAGCGAAATCCCTGGTTCCTGTCCGACGTATTGCCTACCGTGCGGGGAAGGGTCCGTGAACTGCTCACCGGGTGAGGGCTGAGCCGCGATGAGAAGACGGAAAGCGCGGGCCGGGACACTGGCGTGCATGGTCTTCCTCCTCATCACCCCGTCCGCGGGGGCTCAATCCGTCGCCGGCACGGTCGAAGACGCCCGCACGGGAGATCCGGTGATGGGGGCCCTCATCGAGCTCGGTCTCACCGAGCACTTCAGCCTCTCGTGGGAGGACGGGTCCTTCGATCTGGAGGCGCCGGGCCAGGGCGGGCCCCGAACCCTCATCATCAGCGCTCCCGGTTACGCCAAGCGGTATGAGCCCGTGGACATGGACGGGGACCGCCCGGTCACGATCCGGTTGTTTCCCGATCCCATCGACCTCGAAGGCATCGAAGCCACGGTCGTGACCTACAAGACCCGGCTGAGACGGCGCCTCAACCGAAGCACGAGCCGCTGGTACGCCCTGGAGGGCGCCCTCCTCGAGATGAGCCGAGAGGACAACGTGTGGGACCTGGTGGCGAACCGGCAGGGTATCCGCTACGACGGGCTGTCGGACTACGGCTGTCCCAGCGCGTCGCTCCACGGCAGGGGCCTGGTGGTCGACCTCTACGTCGACGATCGACCGGTTCTCATGGACCGGTTTCTCGAATACCGTCCCCAGGACTTCGCCCGTGTGGAGGTCGTGGGGTTCGGCGCCCAGATGCGGGCCTACACGCAGGACTACCTGGACTGGATGACCGAGAGCGACACCGTGGCACCCGCCTTCGAAACCGAGTTCAGGATGTGTCCTCCGGTCAAGCCGCCCCCTGGGAGCGTCCAGCGGGGACGACCGGTGGGAGGCTCACCATGAAGAGGTACGGACTCCTGGTCACGACGACGCTTCTCCTCGGCGCCCCCGGCGGGGCCCGGGCCCAGGATCCGCCTTTCGCCGCGGTGCCCGAGCCTGACACGACGTTGTTCACCCTCGTGGGACGGGTGGCGGACATGTCCACCGGGCTGCCCATCATCGCCGCCGTGATCAAGTTCCCCGACCTCGAGCGGATCGCCTACTCGAACCTGGACGGTGAGTTCGAGCTCGAGGACTTCCCGGCCGGAGAGTGGCATCTGATCATCGAGCAGCTGGGCTACCACACGAGTGAAACCGAGGCCGCCCTGGCTCCCGGGAACGAAGTCCTGGTTCATCTACGCCCGGACCCCGTTGCCCTGGAGGGCTTCCGCGTTCGCACGCGCTCGGAACGGCTCCTGGACGAGCGCAGCCGCAAGGTCCCCTACCGCGTCACGACGCTCGGACCCGACATCTTCTCCGAAGCCATCCAGGTGGATCCGGCCTCCATCTTTCGCGGCCGCTCCGACGCGGCGATCGTGCCCTGCGACCGCCGGGACACCATAGAGAGCCAAACGCCCGGCTGCATGTGGTACCGCGGAAACATCGTCCGTCTCGACGTCTACATGGACGAAGGACTCCTGCTGGGGGGCATGGAGGAACTGAGCATGTACATGCCCGAGGACATCCACTCGATGGAGTGGATCCGGCACATGAAGATGCTACGGGTCTACACCCACCGCTTCGTCGAAAAACTCGATGATTCCCGGATCAGCCTGACGCCTCTCGTCTACGACGAAGATCGGGACGACTGACCGGCGAGAACGGTTTCGGTGCGGCCCCCGGGCGGCCCCTCTCTCGACGCCCGGATTCCTCCCCAACCTTCCAAAAACCCGCATCATTGTTGCGTTTTTGCAGAGGGTGCCGACGACGACTTCGGGAAGGGCCGCATCAACGCTTGCTCGGCCATCGGCTGCTAGGGAAGCTTTCGAACCAGGCTCCGCCGAGTCCCGGAGTGTAGATTCGATAAAGGGCCGGCGACAGAGGGGCGATGGGGCACCGCGGACGGGGGGTGGGCGGTCAACGAGCCCGCCCCCTGTTCGTTTATGGAATCAGGCAAGCCGGCACGGAGAAGGAGGAACGATGAGGTCACCAAGCACCCGAACGGTCTCACTGGCCCTCGTGGCCATGGGCGCCATGGGCTGCGGAAGCACGGGCATCATCGAGTCGGGCCCGGATCACGAGAACGGAGATACCGTGGCGGAAGTGCCCGCCGGAGCGACTGCGGTGACCTACACCGAAGTGGCGGAGGCCACGTCGGCGAACAGCGCCATCCAGAATCCCGAGCGCGCGATCATCACCAACGCCTCGGACTGGGACGCGTATTGGACACGATTTGTGGGCAACGTGACCCCACAGCCCACCGCCCCCACGGTCGACTTCGGCTCCGAGCGGGTCGTCACGGCGGCCATGGGCAGCCGGCCGACGGGAGGCTACGCCATCAATATCTCCGAAGTACGCGGTGATGCCGACGCGATCTACACCGTAGTTCTCGAGACCTCTCCCGGTCCCTCGTGCTTTGTGACCCAGGCCACGACCGCGCCTGCGGTTGCGGCGCGGGTTCCCGCCGACAACCGCCCCATCGTCTTCGTAGAGGAGACCCGGGTTCTGGACTGTAGCTAGTGAAGGTTGGCCAGGCAGGCACCCGCTAGGCCGGCTCGCCGTCCTGCCAGGGGTGGGGATCGGCGGGCTCCATGGGTAGGCTCTCAGGGAAGGGTCCGAAAGCGGCTCGTACCCCGCGGATGGCTTCGATCAGGCGGGCGCCCACGTCCCCTCGGAACTCCTGAGGCGTCAGGGTCGCCATGGCCGCCCGCTCCAGCTTGGCGAACCGCACCATGAGGCGGGCATGGTCTTCCCGGTCGTCGAAGGCGGCGGCGATCACCTCACCCTGGAACCACCGTAGAGCCTGGATGGCCTCCTCGAGCCCGTCCAACACGACGTCGAAGGTGCCTTCCTGGGCCTGGAATCCCTCGACCTGGAGTCCGTGGGACCAACGGTAGCGCCACCGGCCCACCTCGTCGGGTGTCAGTTCAAAGACCCAGCGGAAGTCCCCATCGTAGCGGGCCAGGATCTCGAGGCGCCGGCCCGTGGGAGACTCGAAGAGGCATAACACGTCCTGATCTTCCGGAGGCGCGGTTCTCACCCACGTGTCGCGGAACGAAGCGTCGAACGGGGTTCCCAGAGGTGTGGCATTCGAGACGGCACGCACTCGGAGCTCCGACTCCCCGGAACGGAGCCGGCCGTCCTCGAGGACGCGCCACGCCCCCCCCGGCGCACGGGCAGTCAGCTCCAGGGGTTCGTCCGAATGGGGGTCGAACGAGACCAGGTCGGCCCCCTTCGTCGGAAACTCCTGACTTCGGCCCGGCTCAACGAGCACCTCCTCCTCGAGAAGCGTTTCACCGGGCATGGACCACCGGACGGTCAGCCTGGGCTTCCGGCCCGGAGTGCGGTTGTCGCCTTCCGTCGCCGACCAGATGGCAATCATCGACCCGGGGATGTCCTCCTGCCGGTCCTGCAACTTCAGCATGAAGAGAAGCGGCGCCTTCCGGGCCACCTGTTCGCCAACGTACCGGGTCAGGCGTGGCGAGGCGAAGACGAACTCGTCGGATTCGGAGCCCAGGGTGCCCTCTGCAAGGGGGGCGGGGTCCAGGTCGTCGGAAGAGGAGGCTCCGGGAAGGCCCCACGGCTCTTCGCCGAAGCGTGCATCATTCCACCAGACCTCGCCTGGAGCTGGGGGCGTGAGGTTGTCCCGGGCGGTGCCGCCGGCCCCCGGATTCCAGTCTCTCCGAAGGGCATAGAGAAGAACGGACCTGGAGAACTTCCTCTCGTCGGGCCGCACCGCCAGCCTCAACTCCACATCCTCCACGCTGACCGTGTCCGCGAAGGGGAGATCGGCCCATCGTTGGAGTGCCCGGAAGAGCTCGTACTCGCCGTATTTGAAGAGATCTTCGATCCTTCCGGCCCTTACATACTTCTGGGAGACCTGATTCCAGGCGTATTGGAAGGTGCCGTCCAGATGTCCCCGGATGTCGTTGTCCTCCATCCCGTCGTATCCGAACCCGGGCACGAGGAGCGTCGTGTGCTGGACCCTGGCAGCCGCACGCTCGTCAAGACGGGACAGCCGGATCACGCCCCTGAGGTTGGAGATGGAGTAGTCGCCGCCCAGCGTCGGATAGGTATTCCGGACCAGAGGTGTCTTTCGCCCGGGGGGTGGGGCCATCCCCAGGGCCTTCTTCATCCGTCGCGCGGCACGGCGGAAGAAGCTGCTCATCGCCCGCGAATGACGCTCTTGACGAGGTGGGGCAGGACAGCTCTGTAGTAGGCCGGGATGAAAGGCATCTGAAAAGCGGCACGGGCCCATTCACCACGGGACAGGCGGTCTCGGTACATGTTCTTCCACCGATGTCGGTAGGTCCGCCAAGCCATCTCCACGATCTGGTCCTTCATCATCTTCCAGTCGGCGGGATGCTCCCGCTCGAAGGCCTGAAGGCTCGGGTGCCGATTCAGATATCTCAGAAACTGCCGTTGAGCCTTCCCGAGCTCACGGTAGTCCGCCGCCAATCCCGTGCTGGATTCGTAGATCCGGTATCGGAATGAGGCCCCGTCGACCAGGGCAACTTTGTGTCCTACGCAGAGGGCGATCAAGAGCGCGTTGTCGATGGAGTTGCCCTTTACGAAATCGGGGTACCCACCGGCCGCCACGATGGACCCCGTCCGCGCCATGTTGGTCACGAAGGAACCGAAGTCGTATTCGTGACCGCACCAGATACGGATGAAGTCGCCACACGTATGGACGCCTGCCGGGAAGTGCGCCTGTTCCTTCGGCCTGCGGTGGCCCGACTCGTCGATGAGGTCCGCCCTGGCGACCGCGACCGCGATCTCGGGATCGTCCGTCAGATGCTTCGCGAGAGACGACACGTAGTTGGGGCTGATCTCGTCGTCGTCGCACAACAGGACGAAGTAGTCTCCCCGGGCCTCTTCCACCAACTGATTGAAGTGGCGCGTGAGGTCCACCGTGGACTCGTTCCTCCGGAAGCGGAAGGGACGCCCCTCCATCCGCTCTTCGACCCACGTCCTCAGTTCTTCGGGGTTCTCTCCGTTGTCGGAAATGAGGATGTCGACGTTGGCGTAGTCCTGACGGGCCGCGCTCTTGAGGGCTCCTTCCACGTACTCACGGCGTTTGTAGAGCGGGATCCCAACAGTTACGGTCGGGGCTCCCACGGTCAGCCGACGGCCGCTTCCGTCAGCGCCGACTGCACGCCGAAGTGCCGATCCTGCTCCCGACGCAGCTCGGCCGAGAGTAGATCCGCCTTCAGATCCACATCGTCGTAGGTCAGGACCTGGTCTTTCGGTACATGGCGTTTGACCGTCGCACCTTCCGCCAGGCCCATGGGCAGCAACCGCTCATCCGCCGTCGCCTCCGAGTTCTCTGCCAGGCCGTAGGTCTTGTAGCCCCCCAACCCGTCGATCTGGTCACCGGGGTTGAGATCCACCTTTGCCGCCGCCACGACTTCCACGCACGGGCCGTGGGTGGCGGCAATGGCTGCGTCCCCGAACAGGGCCGCCCGAGCCACCGAGTTCGGGGCCTCGAAATGGCAGAGATGATACGGCGTGTAGAAGCAGTAGAACGGGCCCTCGCCCAGCTTGTATAGGTTGAGGTAGTGCTGGTGGATCGGATCGTCATGCATGCCCAGCACGAAGACCCCGGGCGCCGGACGGGCCCCGACCACGTAGTCGACGATACCCGGGCCCTCCGTGAGGGCCTCGGCAGGATACCACTCGGCGGCCTCCTCTATGGGCGTACCACCCTCCACCGTCGGCCCGAACATGCCCCTACGGGCCACCCGCATGCCCGTGGCGTTCGCGACGATGGCCTGCTCGTACGAGATCTTGGTCCCGTCGGCAAAAGACGTGACCATGGCCGGATCCTGACCCCACTTCTTGGCGAACCCCTCCTGGGTGGTGGGATTGCGGTAGGGGTCGTGAAGGCCCTTGATATTGCCGCACAGTACAGGCCGGACGCCGATACCCTGCACGAACCTCCACAGGTTCATCTGAACCACCGGCTGGTCTCCGTCACAACCGGAGAAGACGACCCCGGCCTGGTCGGCCCGAACCTTCAGGATCGGTCCGACCGTTCCATCCAACTCGGCGTTCATCGTGACGAAGTGCTTCCCGTGGTCGATAGCGCCGGTGGCTACGTGGGCCCCGAACTCCACCGCCCCGGTGATCTCCAGGATCACATCGACGGGCCCGGCCTGGCAGAGCAGGGACGGGTCGTCCGTGACGGCCGGCTGTCCGCGGTCGATGGCCCTCTCGAGCTCCGAAACGGATCCCACCCGGGCTGGGTCCTTCACGCCCGACTCGTCGTAGACCTTTTCCGCCTTCGCGACGGTCCGATTGGCGATGGCCACCAGCTCCATCCCGGGAACGCTCTTGATGATCTGTAGAGCGGATCCCCGGGCCATGAACCCGGCGCCCACCATCCCGACGCGGAGCGGTTTTCCAGCGGCTGCTCGCTCTTCAAGAGCCTTGTCGACCAGGATCACGAGACACCTCCGGAGGCGGGCACCGGGACCGTTTCGAGGGCGGCATGGGGTTGGAAATCCGGCCAGTTACGGTCCTTGTCCGAGATCACCGTGAACTCTCCAGGCCATTCGATCCCGAACCTGGGGTCATCATACCGGACTCCGGTCTCGTGCTCGGGTGAATACGGGTGGGATACCTGATAGAAGACCTCGCAGTCCTCGGTGAGCGTCTGGAAGCCATGGGCGAATCCCTCGGGCACGTAGAGCGCCTTCCGGTTCTCGCTCGTGAGCTCGACGCCGACCCACTCGCAATAGGTCGGCGAGGTCGGACGGAGGTCGATGATCACGTCGTAGATGGCGCCTCGGGTGCAGCGAATCAGCTTGATCTCCGCAGCCGGAGGCAGTTGAAGGTGCATCCCCCGGAGGGTCCCCCTGTCCCGGCTCAGGCTGACGTTGGCCTGCGAGATACGCGTCGAGAGCCCAGCATTCTCGAACTCCTTTTCGCACCAGGCGCGGCTGAAGAATCCCCGCTCGTCACCCCGAGGCTCGAGCTCGATCACGTAGGCTCCGGGGAGCTTCGTTTGCGTGAAGATCATGCTGGTCCAGGTTTCTTTGGTGATGTGCTGGTGTCAGCCGGCGGTCGCGGGCTCGGTCTGCCACCGCAGATCCTTGTCCAGGCTCTCCGCGCGGATGTGCTTCTGAAGCTGCTTCAGCCGAGTGAACGGAGCCGCGGTGAAGGTCGCCTCGTCCATGTCGATCCGCTGAAACACCTCCATCAGCTCACGCGCTCCGGTCTCGGCGTCTCTCTGACAATGGAACCCGGGAAGCTGGCTGGCGATCTTCTCGAAGGAGACGCGGTAGCTTCGGTTGTCTCCATCGCTCGAGCCGATCGTCAACTCGCAGCCCGGCAGGGCCTGGGCAACGAACTCGGCAATCTCCCTCACCTGATAGTTCTGGGCGGTGCTGCCCACGTTGAAGATCTCACCGTGGATGGCGTCCCGGGGAGCCTCGAGGGCGCACCGGATAGCCTCGCAGATGTCGGCTACGTGGACCAGGGGCCGCCAGGGACTCCCGTCACTGGTGAGGGCGATCTTGCGCGTCGTCCAGGCCAGGCCCGCCAGGTTGTTCAAGACGATGTCGAACCGCATGCGTGGAGACGGGCCGAACGCGGTGGCGTTGCGGAGGAACGTGGGCGAGAACCCGTCGCCGGTCATGGCGCCCACATCACGCTCTACGAGGGTCTTGCACTCGGCGTAGGCGGTTTGCGGGTTGGTCTCCGATGTTTCGGTACGGTAGCCGTCCTCGCCCAGGCCGTACACGCTGCACGATGACGTGTACACGAAGCGGGACACCCCGGCCGCGCGGGCGGCCTTGGCCAGGGAGACCGAACCCAGGTGGTTGATGTTGTGGGTGACACCGGGATTGAACTGTCCCAGAGGATCGTTGGACAGCTCGGCCATGTGGACGACCGCGTCGTACCCTTCCAGGTCCTGGGGCGTGACGTCCCGGATGTCCTTCTTCTCGGTAGGAAATGGCTCGTGCCCGGGGTCGAACAGCCAACCGTCCGTGTAGAAGCACGAGTCCACACCATGGACGTCGTGGCCCGCTTCGACGAGGCGGGGCGCCAGGACGGAGCCGATGTACCCTTCTGTACCCGTGACAAACACCTTCATCTTCAAGAACTCCCGGCAAAGACCGCACCCGGCATGGGGCGGGGATGGAAATCGGATGGGATCCGGTCGACGATGCCTTCGGCGATCCGGATCGATGATGTCGCCGCTGGTGACGGCGCGTTGTATACGTGGATGGCCCTGGGGCCCTCTTCGATGATGAAATCGTGAACGAGACGCCCCTCGTCCGACAGCGCCTGGGCGCGTACCCCGGCGGGTGAAGGCGTCAGATCTGCTGCCTCGACCTCCGGCACCAGCTTGCGGCAACTGGCGGCGAAGAGGCTCTTGCAGAAGGAGCGTGTGACCTCATGGATGGCCGATTTCCAGAAACGGCCCGCAAGACGCCACAGGCCCGGGAAGGACACGATCTCCCTCAGGTCCCCGGCATCGATGTCCCACCGCCGGTACCCCTCTCGGGAGAACGCGAGGACAGCGTTCGGCCCCGCGTGGACCGACCCTTTGATCATGCGGGTCAGGTGGACCCCGAGGAAGGGTAGGGCCGGATCGGGTACCGGGTAGATGAGGCCCTTCACGAGGTGGTGCTTTTCGGGCCGAAGCTCGTAGTACTCGCCGCGGAAGGGGACGATGTGCACGGGCGGGCTGCCGCCGGCCATTCGTCCGATCCGGTCGGAGTGAAGACCGGCGCAGTTGATGAGGAACCGCGTCTCGTGCTCGAAGTCGGGTCCGGTTACCCGAACCCCGTCGGGCCCCTGTTGGATGCCCGTGACCCGGGATCCCAGCAGGATCTGGGCTCCGGCTTCCTCGGCCAAGCGGGCCAGCGCGTCTGCCACGCCCGGGAAGTCGACGATGCCGGCGTCCTTGACGTAGATCGCCGCGATACCCTTCACGTGGGGCTCTATGGCCAGCAGGTCATCGCCCTCGACCCAGCGAAGCTCCAGCCCGTTCTCCCTGCCCCGCCGCTCCAAATCCCGCAGCCTTGGGAGCTGCCCCGGTTCCGTGGCTACGATCACCTTTCCGCACATGTCGTGGCGTACGTCGTGCTCTTGGCAGAAGCCCAACATGCGCTCCCGGCCCTCGCGGCAGAAGCGGGCTTTCAAGCTCCCCGGTTCATAGTAGATGCCGGAATGGATGACGCCGCTGTTTCTGCCGCTCTGGTGGGCCGCCCAGCGGGCCTCCTTCTCCAACACCGCGATCCCGCACCCCGGCCACCGCGTGGCGAGGGTGTGTGCGGTGGCGAGACCGAGAAGGCCTCCACCCACAACGGTGAAATCGAAGGGCTTGCTCATGAGAAGGGGGCGTCTGAAGACCGGAAAAGGCCGCCGTGGACCGGGTGGCGCCGTTGCTGGACCGGAGCCGCCCCAGCGGCCGAAGAACCCATGTCGAAGTCTAACGCAGGTGGAAGGGAAGCTGAAAGAAAGGACTGACCCTAGGATCGGCGTTCCCGGCGTCTCCCATGAGGGCCGGGCACCCCCCCCGAACGACCTCCCGGGGCCTTCGGAGAGCGGACGGCGGATCCCTCTCCCGCAGCCTCGGCCGGAAACGCGCGAAGGGGCCGACGCCGGGGGCCCTGGCGGGGGCGGAGGGTCCGTACTGGACTCAATCGCCATGACCCGCTCAGGGCAGCCCCACCGTCAGCTCGCCGTGAAGTTCTTGGTCGCCGTGTCCCCACTCCCGTTCGTCACGACGATGGGACTCCCTCCGTCGGGAGTGACGCTGGAAAGGCCGACGGAGCTCGGGTCGGGCACGACCTCGTAGATGTCTTCCAGGTTCCCGGAAAACGTGAACAGCCCCAACGCGTTGGTGGTCGTGGTCAACGGGTCGCCGTCCCGGGTGCACGACGAGGTGTCCGGGGGCACACATCGGTACAGGTCCACCGTCATTCCGTCGACGGGGGTCCCGTTGGTGATGGTCCCTCTCACCGTCGTGTTGTTGAACTTGAAGGCAAAAGCGCCACAGTGAACGATGACCGTATCCGCGGCGAGGGGGCATACCCTCGAAGAGTGGCGGAATCCACCGAGGTCCGGGCCATGAACGCCTACCGAGCCTCCACCGGCCTGCCCGACCTCATATATGGTCGGCGTGACGATCTCGATGTTGGGGCTCGTCGACGAAGCCCGCACGTAATAGACGTTCTGCGCGAAGAGCTCGGCGCGGAACTGGGCCGCCGGGAAGTTGGGGCCGTTCCAGAAGGCCTCGCCGTTGCCCGGTGCCATCTGGCTGTACAGAACCGTGGTCTGATCGTCGGCGAGGATCTCGACCCGGATGTTGGACGAGCCCGTCTTGTCGTCGGCGCCGAGGGTGTAGATGGGAGACGCTTCGGCAAGATCGGACTCGTGGTAGACCGGAGCGAACACGGAGCTCGTGATGTACTCGACCCGCTGGATGCCCAGGTCGACTGTTCCCGGCGCCTGGGTACCGTCGTGGACGTAGACGAGGTATCGGCCCGCGGCCGACGCCAGGGATGTGGGCTCGGGCGTCTGGGTCCAGATGTTCCCGGCATCCGATTTCTGGCTGTCGTCGAAGCGGAAGTAGATCGTCTGGGGCAGGTTCGACACGTCCGTAAACAGGTCGAAGCTGGCCACACCATCGAAGCCCGTAGAATCGTTGGCGAGGCCGGCCCCGGTCGTGTCGGTACGGGTGCGGGCGGACCACTCGGGCTTGAGGAGGGCGCTCCCCTCGGGACCCGTGTAGTTGGTCAGGATCGTCTGGACCCGAAGCTCCGCTGTGACCTCGCCGTTCACCGCGTCCACCGTGTCGGGGGCGAAGGCGACCACGTCATGGTTGGCGTAGCTCACGGTCTGCTGCAGGTCCGTCTGACCAATCTGGCGGGGGCCGGGCGTACCGGTGACCCGCGTGTAGACCGTATTGTCCGTCGCGCCCCCAGACTCGCCGGTGTCGGCGGATCGGTCGAAGGTCAGGACGGCAGCCCCCGCGGCGTCGGTGGTCGCGCGGTCGAGTCGGTTGCTCTGGGAGTCCCGGTCGGCGCTGGTCCTGAAAAGGTCGATCTGGAATCCGCCGGCGGGTGCCACGTTGGGCTTGCTACCCTCGATGCCGTAGTAGGCATAGACCATGACCCGCTGGACACCGGTGGGCGTTCCCGAAAACGTCACCGTCTTCGTTTCGCCTCCGGCCAGGTTGACGCTCCGGCTGGCCGGGTCGAAGGTGACGAGCTCCGCGTCGGAGCCTGACACCGCCACCGTGTAGGACCCACTCTCGAGGTCCAGGAACGTGAACGCACCCGAGCCGTCGGTGGGCGTCGACGCTGAGGCGTCCCCTGCCAGGTCGACGGTGATCCCGGCAACGCCCACTCCGTCGATGGTTACCGTGCCGGTTATGGTGCCCGGGTCCGTCGACAGGAAGGGACCGTCCTCACAGGCACTGAGAGCCAGTCCCACCAGCAACAGGCCGGTGAGT
>JAHEKK010000215.1 GCA_024638395.1 Gemmatimonadota bacterium
AAGGACGTCCACGACATCGGCAGCGATTTCCGCTTGGTGGGGCTCGTGGATATCGGTCAAGAGGGGAAGGCCGGTCTCCTCGCCGACCTGCGCAAGCAGTTCCAGGCCCCGTTCCAGTCCCGGTCCCCGCGGGGCGTTCAGCCGGGAGCGATTCGCCTTGTCGAAGGAGGCCTTGAACCAGGCCTGGAGGCCGAAGTCAAGAGAGATGGAGCGTACGGCCCGGGCGATTTCCAGGTTTCTGGCGTGATCCTCCAGGACGCAGGGTCCCGCGAGGAGGGGGAAGCCATCCATGGCGATTGCGTCAGGCACCCAGCGCGGCAGCTCGAGGCGTTTCCGATCCCTCCGCGTGAACCACCGCGGCCTCGATGAAGGAGGCGAACAACGGGTGCGCGCGATTGGGCCGGCTCTTCAACTCCGGGTGGAATTGCCCGGCAACGAACCACGGGTGGTCCGGGATCTCGATCATTTCCACCAGGCCCCCGTCGGGCGACGTCCCCGAAATCAGCATTCCCTTCGCCGCCAGGGCCTCTCGGTAGTCATTGTTCACCTCGTAGCGGTGGCGGTGACGCTCACTGATACGCTCCGTACCGTACACGGAAGCCGCCAATGACCCGGGGACCAGATGGGCCTCGTAGGCGCCCAGGCGCATGGTTCCGCCCTTGGACGTGATCTTTCTCTGGGAGTCCATCATGCCGATCACCGGGTCGGGTGTGTCGGGATCGCACTCGTAGGAATTCGCGGCGGAATACCCGCACAAGTTCCGGGCGAACTCGATAACAGCGCACTGGAGGCCCAGGCAGATCCCCAGGAACGGCAGATCGTTCTCACGGGCCCACTGGATCGCCCGGACCATGCCTTCGACGCCGCGCTCGCCGAAGCCTCCCGGCACGAGAAGCCCGTCGTAGGCGGACAGGAAGTCCGGCTCGACATCGTCCTCGAAGCGTTCGCTCAGGACCCAGTCGATCTCGACCTTCGTATCGTGGGCGATCCCGCCATGGATGAGGGCCTGTTGAACCGACTTATAGGCGTCCACCAGCTCCGTGTACTTGCCCACGACACCAATGCGCACGGGTCCTCTCGAGGGCGACTTGATCCGTTCGACGATGCGCGTCCACTGGGTCAGGTCAGGGGCTGGGGCGTCCATCTGCAGGCATGCCAGGACGAAGTCATCGAGTCGCTGGCGGCGGAACTCGAGGGGGACCTCGTAGATGGTCTCCACGTCTCTCGCCTCGATCACACCGGCGGGATCGACGTTGGTGAAGTTGGCGATCTTGCCCTTGATCTCGTCGTCGAGGGGATACTCCGTGCGACAGATCAGAACCGCCGGCTGGATCCCGATTTGCATGAGTTGCCGGACCGAATGCTGGGTGGGCTTGGTCTTCAGCTCCCCGGCGGCGGCAATGAAAGGCACGAGCGTCAGGTGGACGTGGACGGCGTTCTGGCGCCCCACTTCCTGGCGGAACTGCCGGATCGCCTCGAGGAACGGCAGGCTCTCGATATCTCCGACGGTGCCGCCGACCTCGGTGATGACGACGTCGTGTTCCGGAGAGAGGCGGCGAATGCAGCTCTTGATCTCGTCCGTCACATGGGGGATGACCTGGACGGTCCGGCCCAGGTAGTCCCCATGCCGCTCCCGGTTGATGACCGTCTGGTAGATGCGGCCCGTGGTGATGTTGTTCGCCTGGGACACGTTCGCATCGATGAAGCGCTCGTAGTGACCCAGGTCCAGGTCGGTCTCGGCGCCGTCGTCGGTGACGAAGACCTCCCCGTGCTGGTAGGGGGACATCGTTCCGGGATCGACATTGATGTACGGGTCGAACTTCTGGAGCGTCACCCGGAGCCCGCGTTCCTTCAGGAGCAGCCCCAGGGACGCGGCGGCGATTCCCTTCCCCAGGGATGACACCACTCCGCCGGTCACGAATACGTACTTGGTCTGATCGGGCTGAGACTCGGTCATGCGCCCTCTACCGCCTCATGTTTCTGGTTTGCTTGGTTCCCGCCTCGGCGGGCCGGGGCCGAGACCCCGGACGTCCTCAGCCCCTCTTCGACGCGGACCAGGTCTGCCGCCGTATCCACGCCCACGCCCCGATCGGATACGAGTCCCACTCCGATGGTCAACCCGGCTTCGAGGGCACGGAGCTGCTCCAGGCGCTCCTCGCGCTCCAACGGCGACGGTTCCAGGCGAACCCACCTCTCCAGGGCGTCCACGCTGTAGGCATAGACGCCTACGTGCCGGAGCCGCGTCGAGGGTGGATGGCCTGTACCGTCCGGGTCCCGCCTGTACGGGATGGGTGCTCTTGAGAAGTATAACGCAGTTCCGTTCGAAGCTCGCACCACCTTGACTACCGACGGGTCGTGGAATTCGGCCTCCGAGGCGACCTGGGTTGCGCACGTCCCTACGTCGAAGCCGTCGTGGACCTGTGCGACGGCCTGCGCCACGGTCGAGGGCTCGATCAGGGGCTCGTCGCCCTGGACATTCACCACGACTTCGAAGGTCTCCGCGAGTGATTGGACGACCTCCCACACGCGGTCTGTCCCGGAGGGGTGGTCGGGCCGGGTCAGGGCGACCTCTCCCCCCCATTCCCGGCACACCTGGGCGATGCGTTCGTCGTCGGTGGCCACTACGACGCGGTCCAGAACGGGCATGTGCCGCGTCCGGTCCAGCACCCAGACGACGAGCGGGACGCCGAGGAGGAGCTGAAGGGGCTTCTCGGGGAGGCGGGTGGAGCCGAGACGGGCCGGAATCACACCCAACACCCGGCTCAAGGGCCCCTCGGGATGGGGCTCGCCGTCGATACGAAAGCCGTGACGTTCACGGACCGAAACCTACCCACGCTGCCCAGGTGGATCAACGCGACCATATTTCGGGGTCATGTATACGCGCTGTCTGGTCTGTAATCGAGCGTTCGACGAGAACGATCATCTGGAGCACCTCCGCCGGGGCGAGCGACTGGCGTTCGACCCCGAGCGCGGACGGCTCTGGCTGGTATGCAAGGCCTGCAAGCGATGGTCTCTCGTGCCCATCGAATCGCGGTGGGAGGCCCTCGAGGAGTTGGAGCGCCTGACCCGGGACGGAGCGCGCCTCCTGACCAAGACGGACAATATCGCCTTGTTCCGTACGGGTCCCATAGAGGTGATCCGCGTCGGTGGGGCCGGCCTGGGCGAGGAGGCCTGGTGGCGATATGGGCGGGAACTGCAGGCCCGGAGAGCCCGATTCAAGAAGCTCTCGGCCGTCGGGTCCATCGGCGCCGGCGCGGCGATCATGGGCACCTGGGCCTCCGGGGGCATCAGCTTCCTCGCGGCGTGGCTCCTCTGGGACCGCTCCCCCGACTTCGTGACCCACGGCGCCCGCTGGCTCCGCTTCGGGGGGCGGCTCTGGGCCGGCTCCGAGTCCTGTCGAACCTGTGGGCATTCCTTCCGCCAACTCCGCTATGTGGAGCGGAATGACCTGATCGTCTCGCCCCATGTGGAAGGGGGGATCGGGCTGTCGATGCGATGCCCCCGCTGCGGCGGATCGAAAGAGGGAGGCCTCCATCTCGAGGGGGTCGTCGGTGACCAGACCCTTCGCCGGGTCCTGGCCTATCACCATTTCGCGGGGGCGTCGGAGCGTCGCGTGGTTGAAGCGACCCGTTTGATCGAGGTGGTAGGCGGCACGGGCGGACTCGCACCCAAGGTGCTGCGGGACGGCAAGCGTCTAGGCGAGTTGGGCCGTATCGGCGCCATCGCCCTCGAGATCGCCGCCAACCAGCAGCAGGAGGAAGAACTGCTGGCACTGGAGGCTTCCGAGTTGGAGGAGCGCTGGCGCCGGGAGGAGGAGCTGGCCGCCATCATCGACGGTGAGCTCACCCCCCTGCCCCTCCTGGACCAGTTGCGGCGCCGCCTGGGGCCGGGGGGACCCGACGAGGGCCCATAGGGAATAGGGGACGGGGCAGTCGACCGAGGAGGCGGGACCCCGATCAGGGGCGTACCCCCTGCCGTGCATCAACTGTACCCCGTTGGGTCGGTGCGGCACGGCCCAACGAGACCCGCCAGACTTGAGCAGCGCGTCCCCTAGTAGTCTACGGGACGGAGGTAGGCCTCCCCGATGGCGGTGTCGGAAAGCATCGCCACGGTCGGAAGCTCCCGCTTCCAGTGGGTCGAAGACAGCCGGCGCCATACGGTTTCCACCTGGGCCTCCGGGAAGCCGCCGGCCGTGACCGCCTCGGGAGACAGGCCACGAAGGAACCAGTGGAGAATCGGATCCGCCTCGTAGTAGGAGACCCCCAACTCGTCCTCGTCGTGGACGCCCCGGATCAGGTCCGCACTGGCAGGCTTGTCGATGATCACCTCCGGCACGCCCAGGTGTCGGGCCAGCTGCCAGACCTGGGTCTTCAGCAGGTCACCGAGGGGATTGATGGGGGGTGAGTCGTCTGCGTGCCATGTGTAGTAGCCCAGCAGCCTCTCACTTTTGTTGCCGGTCCCGAGGGGAAGCGCCCTGAGCTTGGCCGACTGGTCGAAGAGAATCACCGATCGTAGGCGAGCCGCCAGATTACCACGGCGCTGGGGTGTGAGGTCCGCCTCCTCGGCTTCCACGTAGCCGTCCACGGCGCCCGTGATCGCGATGGTCCTCTGTTGGGCTCCGGTGGCCTCCAGTGCCAGGGCGGCATGGTCCAGGCTCTCCTGGCTGGAAGTCGCATAGGGTAGGCGAAAGCCGAATACGTTCTCCGGCCCCAGGGCCCGGCAGGCCAGAAAGAGGGAAACTGCCGAATCCACGCCCCCCGATACTCCGATGACGACCCGCTCGAAGCCGCGCCTTCGGCGGACCTCCTCGCGAATGAACTCCACCAGGGCCACCTCGACCAGGGCGGTGTCGATGGAGAGGTCGACGTCGGGAAGGGATCCTTCTCCGCTGGGCTTCGATGCCGTGATGGACGCGGACGCCCTCGCCCCGGTCTCTGTAGCGTGGTTTCCGGAACGGTCTCCGGAGGCCGCCCGTTCGAGCGAGGGTCGCAGATGCGGAAGGGCGGTACGCAGATCGGAGAGGAGGGGTGACTCGGAGCGGACGCGTGAGATGTCGCGGCTCCGGGCCTCGACCATGACCGCGGCCTCTTCGAACAGGGGTCCCCGTCCGAGGATCTGTCCGTCGGGCCCCCACGCAGCCGAGCCGCCGGGGAAGAGCTTTCCGCCCTCGGAGCCCACGAGCTGGCTGATGCCGACGAAGACCCCGTGCTCCCTCGCCGCACGCGGACCGATCCGGTCCCACTCCACAAGGTTTTCGGGCAGGCCGCCGGGGGAGGACTGGAATCCCCGGGCCGGCGACGCACTTCCGCACAGGATCCAGGAGGCGCCGTCCAGTGCGAGGATCGTGGCCGGTAGTGAGTGCCACATGTCCTCGCACACCAGCATGCCCACCCGCCCGAAACGGGTGTCGAACGCCGCCACGTCCCTTCCCGGCTCGACGAACCTGGCTTCCTCGAAGATGCCGTAGGTCGGAAGGAAGACTTTCCGGTGGATGTGCACGACGCGGTACTGATCCCCGTCGGGCGTCAGGTAGGCCAGGCTGTTGAAGAGGTCGTGTTCGTACCGTTCGTAGAATCCCAGGACCACGTCCGCGGCCCCATGGCCCTCGGGCGGGCGTCCCAGGCGCCCCACGAGCTCGTCCGCGGCCAGGGCCAGCTCCTGGACGGCGCCTTCGACGAAATAGCCCGAAAGGACGGTCTCGGGGAATAGAATGATGTCGGCGGGAAGGGCGAGGCGACGCCTAACCGTGGCCAGATTGGCCGACAGGTCCCCCTTCACCGGCTTGCACTGGACGAGGGCGATCCGGACGGTGTCTGGCAGGTTCATGGGGTGGTTTCGGGTGCCTGGATGGCAACGGTACGGGGCGCCCGGGGTATCGATCGGTAGCGGTCTCTTCCCCGGGCGGGCGAATCACACATAATCTAGTGGACTGTAGCGGACAATCGTTGTGTGCCGAGAGGGACGATGGGTCGCCATGAGTAGGCGGAGATCCGAAGGAATGGCTGGGTCCTTTCAAGGATTTCCAACGACCTCATGGCGGATGCAGCGGCCCTCGAACACCAGACGATCGTCCGTTGCAGTCCACCAGTGCGTGCCCGTCCCTTCCG
>JAHEKK010000216.1 GCA_024638395.1 Gemmatimonadota bacterium
TCGGAGGACCAGGGAATGCACTGGTCCCCCAACGGTCGATGGATCGCCTACCACAGTCACATCGACGGCACCGACGACGTATACCTGGTTCCCGCGGACGATGTCTCGGCTCCCCGGCAGCTCTCGTTCGACGGCGTCGAGACGGGCTGGCCCAGGTGGTCCCCTGACGGCCGATGGGTGTCCTATCCGACCGAGGTGTTCGACGAATCGGGGGCCAAGCAGGGTCATCTCTACGTGATCCCGGTAGACCAGGAGACGGGGGAGTCGGGCACTCAGCGGCGGGTGGAGATGGGAGATTTCCCCCACGACGTGCTTCAGGCCGAGTGGATGCCCGATTCGGAGCGGATCGTGTTCGAGGCCGCGGAGGGAGCGGGGCAAAAGGCCCTGTATTGGGTCTCCCGGCGTGGGGGGGCTCCAACGCGATTACACGAGTGGAGGTCCGACCAGGTTCATTCCGGCGTATCGGTCTCACCCGACGGTGCCTGGGTGGCCTATATCGGACCGGGAGAGCGTGGCTTCTTCCAGGTATTCCGGGTGCCCTTCGATGGGGGTCCGGCCGAGCAGTTGACCCGGGACGAGACCCAGAAGACTCAGCCCTCCTATGCGCCGACGGGAGACCGGCTGGCGTATACCGTCTTTCGGTATCTGGCCAGCTTCTACCAGATCTCTCCCTGAGCGGACGGGCCGGCTGCTCCGAGGTGCCGCCTCATGGCCGGCGGATCCTGCCTGTGACCTCCGTGACGACCGGGAACCCCGACTCGGACCTGGGTAGTCGGCGGCGGAGGGCACTCGAGTCCGACTCGAGGTAGATCTTGATGCACGGCCTTCCGTCGCAAAGGCCAAGGGCCGTTCCGGTCACGCCCTCGAGATCGATGACCTGCCGCGTGACCCGCGCTTGGGCCCGTTCGAGGGCGTCACTCATGGCCGAGTCCCCCTGGGCTGCGGGTGGGAGCGCATTCGCACCCCCGCCGACACTGCCGGAAGGGCGGGGTGCCGGCTGGTCGCAGGCCAGGGAGCCGGCCCCCAGCAGGGCGCAGCACACCAGGGCCGGGATCCTTCGAGAGTCCAATCAGCTGCCATCGATGGTGATCCCGAAGCGCTTCAGAACATCGTCCACGGGATTGGCCAGTGTCGTCGTCTCGCTTCCGGCGAAGAGCAGGCCCACGGGGCGTCTGCCGTCGTCATCCTCACCCTGGGTCACGATGAGCGAGCCGGAATCCCCGGGCGCCGAGAATCCCCGGCCCGTGATCACGATCTGCCCGACGAAGCGGGCGGTGCCGTCCCGGAAACCCACGTTGATGGTGGCGTTCAGCCCACTGACCTGCCCCAGCGTGTGGCCCGTCGTGCGTCCGTACTTCTGAACCTTCAACCCCAGTCGTCCCTTGACCGTGTTCGACTGAGGCGTTCCGTATCCGTTTCGCGGTGTTCGGTTCGACAGGTCGTCACGGGTGGTCGCGGCGATGGCCGCGTCGATCCGGTTGTTGGGGCAAGCGGGGAAGGGCGAACAAAAACGGATGGGCTCGAAGTCGTGCAGGGTTCCGATGGCGTCGGCCTCCGACCCACCATCCACCCGTCCCGGTTGAAGCACGCGATCGCCCAGTTTTGCCTGGTTCTTGTTGGCGTAGACGTGGTTGTTGCTCAGGGCGAAGACATCGTCGCCCTTGGCGACGCGGGCGGCGATCGTTCCGGCCGTGACGTCGACCTGCCCTGTGGAGACTCCAATGGGCACCGGCCGCGGGAACGTCTTCTTCGGATCCAGAGGCTCGTCGTCCGACGAGTACGTCGCGCCCTCGGGCATGTCGCCCAAGGCATAGAAGGGCCCGGTGACCTCGGTGAGGACCGGGAATCCGTCCAGACTCGTCGGAAGGCCGAGGATCTGGGGTTCCGTGAGGTAGACCTTCACCGTGGGGCGCCCGTCCAGACCCAGGGCGACGGCCGTACCGGCGACGCCGGCCCGGGAGAGGAGATCCTCGTTGTGGCGTTCCTGAGCTGCTATGGCCAGGGAAAGGTCGGGTCCCTGCGGCAGGACGATGGGCTCGATGTCATGGAGGCCTGCCGGTCGGAAGACCAGGAGGTCCAGGACCACCGCACCCACGAGTGTCGTGGCTCTGAAAACCCTGCTTCGCCGCTTCTGTGCTCTCATCGTCCAACTCCTCAGGGTTGCCCGGCCCCCGCCGCACGGCGGCCCGGACGCGCACGCCACTGACTCTCTCTACGGATACGCCTCTGGACCCCTTCAGGTTTCCTTGCCGTCGGGCGCGGAGCGGCCGGCCACGTGTCGCCATGTCTCCCATACATCTTCGGCGGTCGGAACGCTCACCTCGATTCGCCCTTCACGAATCGCCAATCCAGCTCCGATAGCCTCTTCGACCCGCGCCGGGGATGCACCCAGGCGGAGGGCCCCCCTGAGATGTGAATACAGAGGCGACAGGGCACCCGTAGGAATGAGCATGCTGACCATGCAGCACTCACGTTCATCGGGCGGCAGCCCGGGCCTGGCCATCATCCACCCGTACCCCACCTCGACCACGAGATCGGGCAGAGCGGGGTGGGTTTGCTTCAACGCGGCGCGGAGGGACTCCGCTTGGGATCCGTAGACGCCCCGGTAGCCCTCCTCTCCGCGAGATCGAGGGTCGGCGGGCCTGCTCGGCTCGGAACGTGGGGGCGCGGTGCGGGCGGCTGCCCACATCCGGGCCGCGTCGAGGCCGGCCGGGAACCCGGTGACGAAGACCGCCATGAGGGCCAGCTCCCCGGCTTCGGCCTGGAATCCCGACCCGATTGCACGCGCCATCCGTTCCTCGATCAGTCGACGGTCCCGGGCCCCCAGGGCGGCCGCTAGCTGCAGCAGGGAGTCCACGTCAACCCTCGATATCGGGCTTGTCATCGGGACGGGGTGGGCTTCCCACCAACTCCTCCTGGTGTGCGCCGACCGCCGGGGGCGGATGGCGGAAGGGCGCCCGGAGGCCGTTCCACCTGATGGGCAGGGCGACATCCATGTAGTCCTCGGCTTCGGGATGCGCAGCCGGCCGGACCATCCCCGTGGCCTTTGCCTGGGGGTCGGCCAGAGCAGAGGCGACATCGTGGATCGGGGCAGCGGGGACGCGATGACGCTGTAGCAGCGCCAGCAGCTCCGGCGTGGAGTACCCGTTCGTGGCCTCCGAAAGGGCTTGGACCAGGCGTGTGCGGTTCGCCACCCGGGCCGCGTTCGTCTTGAAATCGGGATCCGTGGCCAGGGGTAACTCCAGAGCCTCGCAAAGCCGGGAAAAGATCCCGTCGTTCCCCCCGGCGATCATGACCTCCCCGTCGGAGGAGGGGAAGGCCTGGTAGGGCGCGATCATCCCGATGGAGGTCCCGTGCCGGCCGGGCACGGTACCCGTCGCCAGATAGCTGGTGAGGTGGTACGACATCCAGGCGAGGGACGTGTCGAGAAGGGATGTCTCCACGTGGCTGCCCTTTCCCGAGAGGTCCCGCTCGCGCAACGCCCCCAGAATCCCGATGGCTGTCCACATCCCCGTGCCCAGATCGACCACCGATGCGCCGACCCGCGCAGGCGGCCCCTGGGGGTCACCGGTGACGGACATGAGGCCGGCCCGGGCCTGGAGGAGTGGGTCATACCCCGGATCATGGCGAAGTGGCCCTTCAGCTCCGAAGGCGGTCACTGACGCGTAGATGACGGAGGGGTTCAAGCTCCGGATGGTCTCATGGTCGACGCCCAGCCGTTCGGGAACGCCTCCCCGAAACGCTTGCAGAAACACGTCGCAGGCGCCGGCCATCCGGTGCAGAATGGCCCGGTCCGTCGGGTTCTTGAGGTCGAGGCAGATGCTCCTCTTGTTGCGGTTGGCGGCCTGGAACAGAGGACTCTGGCCGCCGATGAACGGCGGCCCCCAGTCCCGAGCCGGGTCTCCTCCGGGCGGGTCCACCTTGATCACGTCGGCACCCAGATCGGCGAGGATTTGAGCGGCGTACGGGCCCGCGAGGTTCTGGGACAGGTCGAGGACCCGGGTTTCGGCCAGAGGCTGGATCGGCGACTCTTGTGTGGGCATGACGTGGTTCCTGCCCGGCGGCGCTACCGTGTGTCAGGTGAACGGTCGGGTGTCCGCAGGGGTATGGGACGGGCCGATACTTGGTGGGACCCGAGGGTCCCGTGGGTGGATGACGACAACGCAGGTAGCGTAATGGAGACGATTCGGATCCCCAACAGCGCCACGTACTCGCCGGTTGCGCTTACCGATCTGATGTTTGCGGCGCCCCTAGCATCTCGCGTGCTTCTGGGCGCCACCCTTCCGGGTCGGTTGATTCAAGCGGCGGCCTTCGGCGCCTATGCAGGTAGCGTGGTCGGAGACTGGGCTAGCCGGCGGGGCGTTCGAAAACTGGACTTCCTCGCCACCTTCGGCGCGGACGTCCAGCACCTTGACCCCATGGACGGTCGTCAGCGGTTGGACGACGCGAAGCGGCACGTGGACCAGCTCGTGTCCATCTACAAGCCGCCCGAGCGGAACCGTGACTCCCTGGCCGCCGACGTGAACGAGCGGCTGACCAGCTACCTGGCGGGCCTTACCGGGCAACGCGTGGAGACGAGCGATTCCGTACGGGAACTCACTCTCGCCGGACTCGCCATGCCTCACGCGGTGGGCAGCTGCGACATCCTGTCGGGGGACGTGGCCGTCTTCCGCAACACGGGGGTGTTCGAGGCCCACATCCTGGCCCACGAATTCTGCCACCGGAAAGGCTACTTGAAGGAACTGGAAGCCCAGGCCTTGGCCTATCTGGCCCTCGTGTCTTCCCGCGACTCGACCCTGAGGCAAGCCGCCCTCGCCGAGCGGGTCTACCGGAACTTCAGGGTTCTGGACGGGGGCGATCCGGAACGGTACGAAGCGCTCCTCGACGATTCCCCCCTCGAGGGTCCTTTGCTGGAAGACTTCCGGCGCCTCCGGCCCGGTGGCAACGAAGGGTGGTTCGCGCGCACGATGCGAGACCTGTACGACTCTCGCATGAAGCTCACGGGACAGAATGGTCTGTCAGACTATGACCGGGGCTTCACGGACTTCCTGTACACGTACGAGCGTGCCCGAAGCGAAGGCCGCGTGGCCTGACTGCTGCCCCGGGCCAGGCCGGCGCGCCTCTCGCGGTGGCTCGATGCCTACGGGGACGGCCATGAGGGCGCATCAGGGTTTCCCCGATGGGCGTCGTGGGGCCCCTGATACCTGAGGGCCATTCGTATCTTCATGTTTGTCGCGAATGGTGACGGGTTCCAGGGGGTCCACCTTCATCAGGGTTTTGTGCGTCTCGTGGAGTATGCCGAAGAGCTCCAAGGACTTTGGAGGAGTCAGGCTGGCGACGAGCTGTCGCTCGCGTTGAGCCGTGGTGGAAGCCTGGTGGGCATCTTCAGGCCCCACGACGCGCAGGGTACGGTCCAACACCCTGTCGCGGGCCACGCCCATGGCGGGTGCCTCGCCTTCTCGGCGCCCTTCCCGGAGGTGTCGGCCGTCGTCGGGTGGCTGGGGATGTTCAGGGTGGACCGTGACGGGCCGAGGCTCGACCTCGCGCGGCACCTCCTGACCGCCACGGATGAAGGAAATCGGCGGTTCATCCCCGAGACCTATCGTCGCGCCGATGCGGAGGCTCCCGCCAGTGTTCTCATGCGCCTCCAAACCACGTCCGCGCAGCGCCTCGCCGACTCCCGGGGCGCGTGAGGCTGCGGGGGGATCCACCCGCCCTTCCAGCCTTTCGCATGTCCTGACGACACTAGGTGGCATGCCGGCTCTGCGTGATGAGCCGCAATCCCCGGACGTTCGAGAAAAAGGCCAGGGAAGCCTCGAATGAATCCAGAAGCCCCGTCAGGAGTCAGACTCTCCCAGGAGCAAATCCGGATCGTGGAATTCGCGATCAAGGAAGCGGTCATGGAAGAGGTGGAAGGCAGGTTGGCGAGTGCCGGGTCGGGGGGAGAAGCCACGGGCGAACTCCTCGCCCGGCTGGAGGCCGTGGAGGAGCGCGCACACCAGAAGCCGGCTCCCCTGACCATCTCCAAGACCCCTTCGCCGGCGTTCCTCGCAGCGTCGGCGGTGGGCGTGGTCGCTCTGGCGGCGCTCACGGTATTCTT
>JAHEKK010000217.1 GCA_024638395.1 Gemmatimonadota bacterium
TGCAAGAGCCCCGTCACCGAGAGAGCCCCTGAACACCATGGACACCCCCATGACCCGGAACTTCGTACGTGGTCGACCCGCACCGGCAACGGATCCTTCGACGACTCACGGCCGTCCAACAACCCGGCTGGGAGCCACGTGTGCGGCCCTTGTCGTCGCCGCGGCCGCCTGTGTTCCGCCCAACGGCGCCCCGTCCGAAGAGGTCGTGTCCTTGACCGGATTCTCCGCCACCGGGGCAGCGGCCCAGCAGATCTGCGAGGACCGTTTTCTGGGCCTGCCCTCTTCCGAAGGCTTCCGCGAGCACCTGCGGACGATCACGGCCGAGCCCCACCCCACCGGCTCCGAGGCTCAGGTCCGCGTCGGCCAGTATATCGGTGGGGCCATGAGGGCCGCGGGATGGGGCGTGGAGGACCATGGATACGACGTCTATCTGCCCCAGCTCACCGACGACGTCGAAGCCCACGTCGTGACGCCGGTGGAGATGCAGCTCACAAATCGGGAGCCGGCGCTGGAGGAAGACCGCTTCTCCGGACACCCCGGTCTCCTGAACGGCTGGAACGCCTTCTCCGGCTCAGGAGACGTGACGGGCCAGGTCGTGTACGCGAACCAGGGCCGGAGGGAAGACTACCGGGCGCTGGATTCGCTGGGGATCTCCCTCGAGGGACGAATCGTCCTCGCCCGCTATGGCGGAAATTTCCGCGGCTACAAGGTGAAGTTCGCCGAGGAGCGGGGGGCCGCCGGCGTGATCATGTTCAACGACCCCGGCGACGAGGCGGGTGACGCGTACCCCGGCGGTCCCATGATGACACCCTGGACCATTCAGCGAGGATCGGTCCTGACCCTGCCCTGGACGGGCGACCCCCTCACCCCCTTCGTGGCGGCGGTCCCTCTGGAGGAGGACCCGGACCTGGAGCGATTGGATCCGGCGGAAGTCGATCTCCATACCATCCCCGTGCTTCCCATCGGCTACGGGTCGGCGGTCGAGATTCTCAACCGGATGGCCGGGGAGCCGGCCCCCGATGACTGGCGGGGCGGGATCGAGGCCGACTACCGGCTGACGGGGGGCTCCGATCTCACGGTCCGAGTGAGGGTGAACCAGCCGAAGGCCCTGACCCGGGCGACCAACGTCGTGGGGACTCTGGAAGGAACCGAATACCCCGACGAGTGGTTCATCCTCGGAGCCCACTACGATCCCTGGGGCTTCGGGGCCATCGACCCCAACGGGGGCACGGCCATGCTCCTCACGCTCGCCGATGCCCTGGGCGAGCTCGCTCAATCAGGATGCGCCCCACGGCGCTCGATCATGATCGCCCATTGGGACGCCGAGGAGTACGGCATCATCGGCTCCACCGAATGGGTCGAGGAGTTCCGGGAAGACCTTCAAGCGAACGCGATCGCGTATATCAACGCGGACGCCGCGGTGTCGGGCCCCAACTTCGGAGCGTCGTCGTCACCCTCTCTCAAAGGCGCAATCCTGGACGCCATCGCCGACGTCGGGTATCCCGGCGAAGCGGAATCCGTCCTGGAATGGTGGATGCAGCAGAGCGAATCCGAGGGCGAGCCGCCGCTGGGGAACCTCGGAGGCGGATCGGATCATGTGGGCTTCTACACACACGCCGGAGTGCCATCCGCAGGCTTGTCGACGGGGGGACCCAGTGGCGTCTACCACTCCAACTACGACAACTTTGCATGGTTCGAGCGATTCGGTGACACCGCCTTCGTGTATGGGCCCATGCTGGCCCGGGCCGACGGCCTCCTGGCGCTGCGATTCGCTAACGCCGACATCCTTCCCTTCGATGTCCAGCGCTACGCCACCGATACCCGCACCCATGTGGAGACCCTCATGGAAGTGGCGGAAGCCTGGGGTTCCGATGTGGACCTCTCAGCCCTCGTGGCATCCACCCAGGGACTGGAGGTGGCGGCGGTCACCTTCGAGAGTGCCCGTACCGCCCGGCTCGAGTCCGGGTCCCTCACAGGCGAAGCAGCCGCAGCCATCAACCGGGCACTCATCGGCCTCGAGAAGTCATGGCTACACGACGAGGGCCTCCAGGATCGTCCGTGGAGCCGATCCCTCTACGTGTCTCCCGACCCCTTCAGCGGGTACGCATCGTGGATGCTCCCTGGCATCCGGTACGAGATCGAGACCGAAGACCCTGGCGCGGTTCCGGAATGGGAGGCCAAGTACGTGGCGGCCATCCAGGACCTCACGGCCCGTATCGAGGAGGCAGCCGCGTTGATCGTGGATTCAGGGCAGTGACGGGCCCGTCGGGGGTGCAAGTGAGGCTTGCTAGACCCTCACCAAATCGGCTCTCCAGTTCTGAACAGCCTGCTTGATTGCCTTCTGGTTCTCGAAATCCCCGTTGAGGACCCGCTGGGCCAGATCGGGGAGCTCTTCGTCGGACGCGAAGCGCAGACCGATCAACTGGCTACGGGTGAAGCGCGAGACCGACTCCGGTGTGGCTCCCGGCATCAAGCGCAGGAGTCGCGTCCGTTCCTCGTGGGCAATGGTGCGGTCCTGATTCCGGAGGGCCATCGTACGTGCCGTGTAGACCGTGGCCAGCAGCGCCAAAGCCACAGCCAGGTCCCAGGCCGCCGAAAGGGACGGGTCGGACAACATGTCTCCACCGACGATGGCGACATTCGCGGCAAGCACCGGGAACGCAAAGAAGTGCCACAGGGGATAGAAGCGAGCGTGGTTCTTGAAATTCTGCGTTTCAGACGCCATGAGCGGTCTCCGAGCTCGAAGGGGTGGGAACTGCCCATTCGACGAATGGAGCAGGGCCGCATCGACATTCCGTCACGGGAGTGGATCGAGCAACCCCGCTGATCTCCTGGGGACCCGCGAGGCCTACCAGATCAGCGCGTGGGAGTACTTCACCATGAGGGTGCGCCCGGCCGAGAGGGGCAGCCTCGGGTCCAGGCCGTTGGCCCGGTCGGTATTGAGTCCCTCGTTGTACACGAACCAGAGGTCCGTGCCCTCCCGGAAGTGATACCGAAAGCGGACATTGAACGTTGTGAGGTCGTCCGTCGAGGCGAACTGAGCCAGTGAGCTCAGGGAGAACCGCGTGTTCAAAGCGACCTGGACCTTGAGACGCGCAAGATGCACCGTCGTCGTCTCGCCTCGCTCGTCGAAGTTCAAACGGTTGATCTCATACCCGGCGCCGAGCTCGAGATGCCTCGACGCGTTCCACGTCGGGTTCAGGGCCGCGCCAAGGCGTGTTCCATCGTAGAATCGTCCGGCCGCCGCGGAGAACTCGCCCCGGAAGTTGTCGCTCCGGGCCAGCATGAGGCGCACGTTGCCCTCATGAAACCAGTACTCGCCGGCCGGAACGGACACCCGCGCAATGCTGAAGGGTGCGAGGAGGCTTTCGTAGTTGTAGTTGAGACCCGCAGTGAGCTGGGCCCCACCCTTGAACTCGATCTCGTATTCCGGACTGATCAGCCGGGACTCCGCGCGGCCGTCCGCATTGCGGTGGAAATGCTCCGTATTGATGCGCACTGCGGTGCTCCGGAGCGGTGAGTCCGCCTCGTTGAACCGCTTGTATTGGACCTGGCCACCGTACGACGTCACATCGTTCCGCGACTGGAAACCGAGGCGCGGCAGGTAGTCGTTCCCGACACGGCCATACTGACCCCGGTACGAGAGACCGTCGTCCTGGATGCGCTCCCAACGGGCGTGGATGAGGCCTGCATCCAGGGCGCCTCCCTCGTCGATCACCTCGTCGAAGGTCTGGGCCCACCGTAGCGTGATGTATTCGTCCCCCAGGGGTCGAATCACGGCATCCAGGCCGTAGGCCACGTTATTCTGTCCCGTTTCGCCCAGTCGCGTCGTGACCATGGCCCCCACCGTGGAGTACGGGTTGAAGACCTGCTGCCTCAGCCGCAACACGCCCATGTTTTCCGACGGCCGGATCCCGTCTTGCGATGCGGTCTGCATGGTCAGCAAGCCGATGTCGGTTCCTCCGATCCGGCCCACCGCCCGGACACCGCCATAGATGCGTACGATCTCGCCACCGTCGAGGCCGATCCGGCGACTGTGGAACAAACGGTTCGTGAAGCCCCCGGTGTTGAAATCGAAGGTGGACGCACGCTCCTGGAAGAACTGACGCTTCTCGGGAAAGAAGAGGGGGAACCGTGTCAGATTGATTTGCTGGTCATCGGCCTCGACCTGGGCAAAGTCGGTATTCACCGTGAGGTCCAGGGCGAGATTCGACGTGGGCGAGTACTTGAGGTCGACGCCCACTTCCCGCGTCGGGTCGCTTTCCGTGACCCACCCGGCGGGGCCGCTCACCGGAGCTCTCAGCTCGGGCACCTGCCGCACCCCACCCAACGAGTAGGGCGTCACATAGAAGGGCTTGGATTCCCTGACTCCACGGAGGACGATCCGCTGGGCTTGGGACGGCTTGGCGAAGCCCAGCCCTCCCCACTTCGGGTCGATGGCCGGAAAAAGCTGACGCTCGTTCTTTCGGGCAACGAAGCGGTAGACGATAAGGCCCATCGTTACCGCGTCGTCGACCGCCTGAAACCCCAGGGTGCTGAATGGAATGCGGAACTCCACATACCAGCCCTCAGCGTCCTGTTGCGTGACAACGTCCCAGTGAGCGTTCCAGTCCGCGTTCATGGGCATCCCGCCCGTAAACTGCGCGTCGTTGGAGACGGTCCTGTCCTGGCGGGCGCCGGCGGGGTTGGTCACGAACCAGACGGCAGTCTCGTAGTCGTTGTAGCTGTCTATGATGACGGCCAGGAGATCGTCTCCGCTGTACTGGTCCCGGTAGAACGTATTGGTGCGGATCTCCTCGGGCTCCGACTCCCAAAGCCGGCCGGACACATAAAGAAACTGATCATCGTGGCCGATCCGGACCTCGGTGGCTTCGGTGAGCACGCCGAGGTAGACGGGGGAGTACATGGACATCTCGAGGGGCGGAACGGCCTCCCAAGCGGGCTCATCCACCCGACCGTCGAGGGTGATCGGCCCTTGAAGGCGGGGGACCTCCATCGGCACGGTTCGGGCAGGCGCAGCGGCCCCGTCGCCGTTGGTTCCGTTGGATTCCTGGGCGAGGAGCCGTCCTCCCGTGGCCGCTCCGCACCACGCGAGACCCAACACAACTACCGCCAATCGAATCAACTGCTGCACTCTATCCAGGACATGTTCTCGGGCGGAGAAGACTCGCGTAGCCGGAGGGATTCCACAACCTGAAGCGGTCCTCGTGGAAGCGGTCGGGACGTGCGGTGATCTGGCCAGGAACATCGACCCGACGGGATCCGATCTGTAGAATGAACCCGTGACCGCTCCACCCCGTTCAAACGACCTCCACGACCGGCTCCTGGTCTTCGACGCCCACACCGACACCCTCCAGCGGGTGCTGATGGACAAGGTGGATCTGGGCATGAGACACGAGGGCGACCCACTGATCCACCGCTCCGACCTGCCCCGGTTCAAAGAGGGCGGGGTGAACGCTCAGGTCTTTGCCGTGTGGGTAGACACGATCTTCCTCCCGGACCACGCTATCCGTCGAGGCGTCCAGCAGGTCGGAGCCTTCTACCAGGTCATGAAGAACCACCCGGACAAGGTGGAGATGGCTCGGAATGCTGGGGACGTAGGTAGAATCACGGGAGAGAAGAAGCTCGCAGCGCTCCTGTCCATCGAGGGGGGCGATATCATCGAGAATGAGATCGAAGCCCTCAGGATGTTCCACCGACTCGGCGCTTCGTCGATGACCCTTTGTCATTCCCGTACCACCGATTGGATCGATTCGTCGACCGATCGGCCCCGCTGGAACGGTTTGAACGACTTCGGGCGTACCGTGGTAGCGGAGATGAACCAACTGGGGATGGTCGTGGATGTGAGCCATACGTCGGACAAGGCGGTCCGGGACGTCATCGCGGTTTCCGACCACCCCGTGGTGGCCACGCATTCGTCGTGTCGAGCCCTCTGCGACCATCCTCGAAACCTCGACGACGGGCTGATGGAAGCCATCGCAGGGACCAACGGCGCCGTGGGAATCAACTTCTACTCCGGTTTCTTGAGCCAACCCTATCTG
>JAHEKK010000218.1 GCA_024638395.1 Gemmatimonadota bacterium
TCCGCGCAGGCCGATTGCCTCGAGGACGATGAAGATCACGACCAGCCCCGCCGAGGGGACTGCGGCAGCACCGATCGAAGCGAGCAGGGCGGTCAAGACGACGATCGCCTGCTGCATGAGAGTGAGGTCGAAGCCGAGTGCTTGTGTGATGAAGAGCGCTCCCGCGCACTCGAAGACGGCGGTGCCGTCCATGTTGATCGTGGCCCCCATGGGAAGCACGAACGACGCCACGGTGTTCGACGTGCCGACCTTCTCCTCGACGGCGCTCATCGTGACCGGCAGTGTGGCACCCGACGAACTGGTCGAGAAGGCGATGAGGAGTGGCTCGCGCACGTTGGCGAAGTGGACCCAGGGCCGGATTCGTCCGAGGAGAAGGAGCAGGAGCGGAAGCGAGACGAGAAAGTTAATCGTCACCCCGGCACCGACGGTCAGGGCGTACTTCGCAAGCGACTGAAACGCCTCGAAGCCGGTGGTGCCGACCATGCGGGTGATGAGCGCGAAGACGCCGATCGGCAGGAAGCGGATGATCCCCGACGTCAGCGCCATCATCGTTTGGAAGAGCGCCTCGAAGAAATCGGTCAGGATCCCCCGCGTCCGCTCCGGCAGCGTGGTGATCGAAGCGCCGAGCACGATGCAGAAGAAGATGATCGCCAGCATGTCGGCACTGGCCGCCGCGAGAACGACGTTCTCCGGCACGATGCCGAGCAGGAGCTCGACGGGCGAGGCCGGCGTTTCCAGTGTCGGTAGCTCCTCCACGGTGCTCTCGACGATCCTCGCGCCGACCCCGGGCCGGATCAGGTTGACCATGAAGAGCCCGGCCATCGCCGCGACGAAGCTCGTCAGCATGTAGTAGCCGAGCGTCTTGCTGAAGAGGCGGCCGATGGACCTCCCTCCGCCCACCGACGCGACGCCCGACACGATCGAGGTGACGACGAGTGGGACGATGACCATCCGTAGCAGCGACATGAAGAGGTCGCCGATCCAACCCAAGTGAACCGCTGCCGGCTCGCCGAAGAACGCGCCGGTCACCGCGCCGAGGGCCATTGCGATCAGCACCTGCCAGTGGAGCCGCCGGTACCAGGGGTGGTGAGTTGAGTCAGTCACGAGACACCGAGGGCGCGAGGGAACTGTAGTAGCCCTGACGAGCCCAGGAGGTGTTGGGGAGGCACAGCGGTGGCCTGGTGACGGACGCGCCCGTGCGGCCCAGGTCGTCTACCCCTGACACTCTCGCCGAGTAGTGTATCGATGGGTGGTCTGCCTACGGCCGGAGCGTGAGGACTGGAAGCTTGGTCGACCGAATGACCTTGTCGGCGACGCTGCCCAATGCGAACCGACCGACGCCCCCCCGTCCATGGGTGGCGATTGCAATCGCGTCGAAGTCGTTCTTCTCCGAGTGTTCCACGATGGCCCCACCGACGTAGTCGGATTCGATCACCTCGAGGTTCACGGAGCGCGCCGAGGCTTGGTACTTCCGGGCCACTTCTGCAAGCTCTTGTTCCGCCTGGGTCGAGGCTCGCGCTGCCTCCTCTTCTGCCAGGGTCGGGTCCGGCACGTAGGGGAAGGTGGAGTGAAGCGGCTGGACCACGCGGGCAAGCGTGAGATCGAGGTCTTGACCAAAGATGCTGATGGCACCGTCGACGGCAGCCTCGGCCCGGCTGGATCCGTCCAAGGGAACGAGGATTCTGCGGAGTGGCAGGTCCGCCTGATAGGACGGAGCATCCGGGTCTCGAGGATGAACCAGCAGCAGAGGGAGCCTGGATCCCCGAACCAGTGCGTCTGCTACGCTTCCGAGCCAGGCGCGCGTCAGCAGTCCCCGACCGTGGGTCGCGATCACTACAAGGTCGGCTTCTGAGTCCTCGATGAACGAGCGGAGCTGCTCGGAGGGACGGCCAGCCAAGACGACGCTGTGAACCTGCAACCCCGGAGGGAGCTTCTCCTCCACGCCCTCCAGGTGTTTCAGGGCCCACTCCCGAGCCAGATCGTCGTACTCCGGGACCGCGAATGGAGGTGCACCGGCCGCAACGGTGACCAGGTCGAGGGACCCGGACTCGTCCACCAGCGCCATTGCGGTGGCGAGTGCGTCCTCGGCAAACGTGGATCCGTCTAGCGGCACGATGATGCGAGCGGGCATCGGTCCCTCCCAGTGGCGAATTTCACAACGTTACCGGCCCACAGCCCCTCTAACTCGGAATGACGACGAGAGAAGGCCTCGGCCCAATCGGGTGGAGCCAACCAGGAGTCCGTAAGGCCAGACAAAAGGTCTCGCGACGCGGCCGTTTGGTCTGTGGAGGTTCGGACTCGTGTAGATCCACGTGGCGATAGTCCTCCGGCCATGACCCCGGTGGATAGCGCCGAGCCATTCTATCTCCGGCTGTCCCCATCCGTCCAACGACCCGGGCGTGGAGCGGGGGGCGCCATCCGATCCTGAGGCGGTCGGGGTGGGGCCGGACTGAGTGGCGGCTTGGTCGTTCGTGTAGGCCGCGGAGGTGCGCCCTGGTGGTGAGATTGCTCTAGTAGGGAACTGCTTGCTCCACCCCCGGGCGCGTGCCGCGAGGGTACCAGATAACCGCCCACATGTCGGAGTTCTCGTCTGTCGACCAGCCGACTACCTCCCCTCTGTTGTTGATCGCCCATGCCACGCTCGAGGAGCCTCCTGGCAGCGTGCCCAGGTCCCGAAACTCCCCCTGCGCCCCCGGGCTCCCGGCCAGACCCCGACAGGAACGCCTCCCTGCCGCCAATCCTAAGATGTGAAGGGCAACGGCCCACGCCGCGCTCTAGCCGTGGTCAACCAGCTCGATCGGGGTGGGAAGACCGTGCATGTGTACTTGTGGGCACGGGTCCAGCGACCCACAGTGACTCGAACGGAGATCTCGCGAAGTCAGGGGGATGACAATGGCCTTTCGGTTCCGCCCGTGGATGGTCGCACCGCTCGCAATGGCCGCGTTTCTCCTGGGTGCGTGTGGCGATTCCATTACAGGCCCGCAGGCCGAATCCTGCGGCCCAGGGCCCTACCTCTCGGTGCTGCCGCTTCCCGAGGTCGACCTCGTGGGGATTCCCGTGCACGGGGGCATGGACGCGCCCGGACACGTCTTGCCGACCCCCCACGGCGGGTTGTTCTCCGATCGTGCCAACGTACCGCTCCGCTCCCCTGCCGACATCGCAGTCACCCGGCTTCGACGGGTGCGCTCTTTGGGGCCGTCGGTGCCGCCGGGTGACGAGGACTACGCCATCTTCTTTCAGGTCTGCGACGAGTTGCGTGGCTGGTTCGGCCACGTGGTCTCGCTGTCGCCGAGGTTCGCGCCGGAAACCGTCGAGTACACCGACTGTCAGACGTATTCGGTTCCCCATGCGGACATCGAGTCCTGCGAGGCGAGCGGTCTGGACATCAAGGTGTCCGCCGGTGACGACCTGGGCACGTTCGATTTCGTCGTCGACATGGGGATGGAGGACAGACGCGTCACCAACTTCTACGTGTCGCCGCAGCGCTTCGGGGGCCCATCCCACCACGTGTGCATGTGGGAACAGTTCGATGCGGCACTCCAGGCTGTCCTGTTCTCGAAGCTGGGCGATCCGCAGCGACCGCACGTCGTGCCAACGGGAGAGCCACGCTGCGGCACGATGGAGGTGGACGTGGCGGGCACGGCAAAGGGCGTCTGGGCGGAAGAGGGCGTAGGGCCTGTCGGCGGGGACGAACGCGGCTATATCGCCCTCGCGGACTATCCCTACCGTCCACAGCAGGAGCAGGTGCTGAGCCTCGGACCAGAGGGGCTGGGCGCGCGTCTCGCGGTCGTCCCCAGAGGTGGGAGTGGTCGGGTCAACGTCCCGTTCGAGCAGGTCACGCCGGACGGCCTGATCTACTGCTACGGCCCCGAGGTCGATCCTCCGAGCTCGGGGAGTTGGCTGCTTCGGTTGACCTCTGAAACCGAGCTCATGATCGAGTGGCTGGCTCATGGCACGGGGGCGTCTCCCTGCGAAGACGACCCCGTCACCTGGTCATTCGGTTCGGGTGCCGTGCCGATGGTTCGCTGAGGCTAGCGGGGGAACGTCGACACGAGCGGGACAATAGCCGCGCCGGCCCGTACCCTTCCCGTCATCCCGTCGACTCGTGCAGAGGGTTCATCCTGATGGACCCGCCGTCGCCCGCAGACCAAAATGCGAGAGCATGTTGGACTACGCCTGCCAAGTACGGGGATCTGGGCATCGCCGCCGCTTGCCGGCGTCAACAAGCGGCGCCATGGTCTCCCGGTCCGCCGTGGCCTGTCGACCCCTGGCCATCACAGACCATTCTCGCACTCCGATTCTGCCATGAAGCGCTTTGCCGCTGCGTTCGCAACCGTCCTGCTCTTTCCCGTCACCCTCGCCGCGCAGACGGTGGACCGGGCCCCGGACCGGCCGGAAGGGGAAGGCGAAGGGCCCTATGATCGGCTCGTTCTTCGAGGCGCCACGCTCATCGATGGAACCGGGGCTCCTCCCATCGGTCCCGTCGACATCGTCATCGAGAACGACCGCGTCACCGACATCAGGATCGTTGGCTATCCGGGCGTTCCGGTCCGCCCCGAGGGGCGGCCCGAGCCAGGAACCCGTGAGCTCGATCTGACCGGGAAGTTCGTGCTCCCGGGGTTCATCGACATGCACACCCATCAGCACACCCTCCAGGACGGCCAGGCCGTTCCGGTGAACTACGTCCACAAGCTCTGGATGGCTCACGGGATCACGACGGTGCGGGACGTCGCGTCGTTCCAGAGCCTGGATTGGCTGCTCGAGAACAAAGGGCGCAGCGCCCGAAACGAAATCACGGCGCCCCGAACCGAGATCATGCTCCTGTACGGCATGGGCTCGGAGGGCATGGACATGCTGTCCCTCTTCCGTCCCGGCGGACCCT
Organism: Gemmatimonadota bacterium; assembly: GCA_024638395.1. Taxonomy (GTDB): domain Bacteria; phylum Gemmatimonadota; class Gemmatimonadetes; order Longimicrobiales; family Gaopeijiaceae; genus JAHEKK01. The sequence continues at coordinate 4,883 of JAHEKK010000218.1, forward strand.
TCGAGACGGAGGAGGCCGCCCGGAGCTGGGTACGGGACATTGCTGCGCGCGGCGCGGACGGTATCAAGTTCCTGGGAGGAGATCCGGATGTCGTGAAGGCAGCGATCGACGAAGCCAGAACGCAGGGCATCCGGACTACCATGCACCACGCCCAGATGAGTGTCAGCCAGCTGGACGCTCTGGAGTCGGCCAAGGCAGGCCTCACCTCCATGGAGCACTGGTACGGGCTTCCTGAAGCCCTGTTCGCCGACCGGTTGGTCCAGGACTACCCGGTGGGGTACAACTACCAGAACGAGCAGCACCGATTCGGCGAGGCGGGCCGGCTGTGGGCTCAGGCGGCTGAGCCGGGCTCGGAGCGGTGGAATGCCGTGATGGACACCCTCCTCTCTTTGGACTTCACCCTCTCCCCGACGTTCACCATCTACTCGGCCAGCCGAGACCTGATGCGCTCGATCCGCGCCGACTGGCACGAGGCGTACACCATGCCGTCTCTCTGGGACTTCTACCGCCCCAACCGGGAGGCACACGGGTCGTATTGGTTCAACTGGACGACCCATGACGAGATCGAGTGGAAGCGTAACTACGCCAAGTGGATGCGGTTCGTGAACGAGTACAAGAACCGGGGCGGCCGGGTCGTCGTGGGGAGCGACGCGGGGTACATCTTCCAGCTCTACGGTTTCGGATACGTCCAGGAGATGGAGCTTCTCCAGGAAGCCGGCTTCCACCCCCTCGAGGTCATCTGGTCGGCCTCGCTGAAGGGGGCGGAAGCGATGGGCCTCGACGACGAGATCGGTAGCGTTCAGATCGGGAAGAAGGCGGACCTGGTCGTTATTGACGAGGATCCGCTGGAGAACCTCAAGACGCTCTACGGAACAGGCTGGCTCCGCCTGAACGATGACAGCCGGGAAGTGGAGCGGGTGGGTGGGGTCCGGTGGACGATCAAGGACGGGATCCTCTACGACGCAAGAGCTCTTCTGGAGGATGTTCGCCGGATGGTGGAAGAGGCCAAGGAGGAGCGGGGGATACCCCCCGGGCCGATGCCGGTGGAGACGCGGAGGCCAGTGGGGTAGGGGACAGGATAGCCTCCGGGCCCGGACGAAGAAGTCACGCCCCTCGGGTCTGTTTGACGCTTTGCGTCCGGGAGCCTTCGGT
>JAHEKK010000219.1 GCA_024638395.1 Gemmatimonadota bacterium
TCTTGAGCTGCCGCTCGGCCCTCTTCTGCTTCGTCACATCCCTGTAGATGCTCTGGATGGCCACGGGCTTTCCGTCGACCATCCGGCAGTTGGAGGCGCCGGAACAAACGACCACTTGCAGGTCGGAGGCCAGGAACTCCACCTCCTGGTTGGAGATTCGATCGCCGTTGAGACACCGACCCAGCTCGGCGGCATACCGCTCGCGCCGCACCGGGTGGATCACATCGAAGATCTTCAGTCCACGGAGCTGCTCGTCCGTGTACCCCAGCGTCTCCTTCCACGCCCGATTGACGTACAGGATCGTACCGTCGGGCGCCGTGCTCTGGATCAGATCGTTGGCGTTTTCGAGGAAGTCCTGCAGACGCATCTCGCTCTGCTGGAGCACACGCTCGGCCTCACGCCGGACACTCACCTCGCGGCCCAGCGCTTCGTTGGCGCGGCGGACCTGCACGAACACCAACTCCTCTCGCCGGAATGTGTCGTAGACACTGGAGAGCAGCCCGACCAGGACCGCCAGATAGCTCAGGACCTTCAGGAGCCCCGAAGCGTCGTGAAGGGCGTCGTAGAGGCCCGAAGAAAAAGGGATGTATACGGCGTGGGTCACGGCACTGATGGCGAGGGCGATCAGCAGCCAGTGCTCGAAGGGGTCCTCCTTCCAGGCGGTCTTCGTCCAGTATCCTCCGAACCCGAGGATGAAGAAGAAGGCCGGAATGAACTCCGCCGGACGGTGGACGAAGAAGGCCGGGAAGTGAGCACCGGAAGCCGGCGTCACGGTGAAGAACACGAGAATGGTCAGCGTGAGCAGCGAGGCCGTGACGTAGACCGCACGCTCGGGGGACTGGAGGCGGCCCCTGGCCCACCGTTCCTTTCGCCATGCCAACCAGCTCACATAGATGAAGAGCGAGAGGAAGAGTCGCGAGGCGGTCCATGACCACGCCGAGAGGTCGACCAACTCCGAGGGGGTCTCGGCGAAGTAGTGGCTCACGATGGGCGAGGTCATCAGCGCGTGGTAGGCGTCCAGAACGCCCGTGCCGAGAAATCCCGTCCCGATGTAGAGGTAGATACCCCGCTGCCGGCTATAGAAGCCGACCAGGGCCAGGGCGCCGATGGTGAAGGCCAGGATGGTGGCCACCACACCAATGATGGTCTGGAGCCCCCAGGCCGAAGTCCACGACGAGGCGTGAACCGGAACCGCAGCTGCGAGCAGAACCACGACCACCGCACCATATGCGGCGGCCCGGTTCTCATGGCTCTGCCGGGGAGGCTCCTCGATCCCGGAGTGGTTCGGGGTTGATGCGGGGCTCGCCCCGGTCGGCGCTAGGTCGCCGTCGCGAGGCACCGCTCGATGGCCTCGAAAAGGACGGCTTCGTCCACAATGGGCTTTGTCAGATAGTCGTCGAATCCGGCGGAGAGAAACCTCTCCCGGTCCCCCGCCATGGCATGTGCCGTCAGGGCGATCACAGGGAGGCTCCTCAGGTCATCATGGTTCCGGATCCAGGCCAGCACCTCGGTCCCGTCCATTTCGGGGAGGGAGATATCGAGGAGGACGAGGTCGACTTGTGCCTCCAGAAGCCCGGCAACGGCGTCCACGCCCGTTTCGAACTCGATGATGTCGAACCGGTCCTCCAAGAGCGCCTGCACCAGTAGGCGGTTGTCCGGATTGTCTTCAACGACGGCGATTCTGGGGCTCATGAGGGGCCTCCTTCCATGACAGCGAGGGCGTCCCGGGCCCTGGCGAATTCTGCTTCGATTCGGGTCAGCAGATCACGGACCGAGGGAAGGTCCTTCTTGCCTGCTGCATGCTCCGCCTTGCCGGCCAGATGACTCAACTCCGTCGCCCCGAGGTTCCCGGCCGTCGACTTCAGCGAATGGGCCGATCGTTCCACGGTTTCGACATCACCGTTGGCCAGGCCCTGCCGGAGACCGTCCAAACGCTTGGGCGCTTGATCGAGGAAGAGGTCGATCATCTGGGCGACCAACCGTTTTCCCCCCCACTCGTGAAGGCGTTCGAGGGCCTTCATGTCGATGACAACGGTTTCGTTCATGGCTCGATCCGAATCCACGGCATGCCCCACCACCCCTCGCGACCGGTGCGGCGGGTGGCTGATCGGCGTGTGAAGTCAACGCAGTCGGCGAGGTCGTAGTCTCACCGGCGGCACCCTAGAGGGTCGGCCGTTGTGGAGAAAAGAATGAGGGGGAATCCGCCGGCGAGGGGGCAGGCCGTCAGGGCCTGGGGCGGCTCCACTCGTGCCCGTCGACGGCTGCCCTGAGGGCCGCGACCCCGGCCGCCGGACCGTCGGGGTGACGATACACGGCCGAGCCGGCCACCAGCACGGTGGCGCCGGCCTGGACGACCGCGGGCGCGGTCAAGGAGGCAACGCCTCCGTCCACTTGCAGCTCCACCTCCCCCGGCCGCTCGTCCTCGAGCCAGGCCCGGGCGGCCTCGATCTTGGCCAGGGTCGACGGGATGAACGCCTGACCACCGAAACCCGGGTTCACCGTCATGATCAGGAGCAGGTCCAGCTGCTCCACCACGTGCTCCACCGCTGACAGCGGCGTCGCCGGGTTCAGGGCCACGCCGGTGCCGACCCCCATCTCCCGGAGCCGTTGAAGGGTGCGGTGGAGGTGGACACTTGCCTCGGCGTGTACCGTGATCCGGTCCGCCCCGGCCTCGGCGAACGCCTCCAGATACCGGTCAGGGTTCTCGATCATGAGGTGGACGTCGACGGTCCGGTCGGTGACCCCCCTCACGGCACGTACGATGAGCGGACCGATGGTGATGTTCGGGACGAAGTGCCCATCCATGACGTCGACGTGGATCCACTCCGCTCCGGCCCCTTCGACGGCGCGGACCTCATCGCCGAGGGCTTCGAACCGACACGAGAGGATCGACGGCGCCAGCTTGACGGTCACTGCGCATCCTTGCCGGAAGGGGGGCGGGCGCCACCCGTTGCGACCCGCCGCCGCAAGACGCGCAGGCCGTCAACGCCCGCGATCACCGCGTCGGTCACCAATCCAAGGAACAGGCCGGACTCCACCACCCCGGCACGGCCCCGCAGCGCAGCCTCGAGTCCTGCCGGGTCGGGAATGCCCCCTGGGAAGACGCAGTGGATGATCAGGTTTCCGTTGTCCGTCACATACGGCGAACCATCGGACTCCACCCGGAGCGACGCCTCGCACCCCAGGTCGGCAAGCCAACCCAGGTGCGACTCGTATTCGAATGGCACCACTTCCACGGGAAGGGGCGCCACCTCGCCGAGGCGGCTCACCAGCTTGCGTTCGTCGGCGATGACCACGAACCGCCGCCCGGCCTGGGCAACCATCTTCTCACGAAGTAGCGCGCCCCCCAGACCCTTGATCAGGTCCAGGGAGGGATCCACCTCGTCGGCGCCGTCGACCACCAGGTCCAGCGATACCAGCCGGGCCAGGGAGCCGATGGGAATTCCCAGCGCTTCGGCCGCCTTCTGGGTGCGGATGGACGTCGGAACGCCCACGACGTCCTCCACCTCACCCTGGGAAAGGCGCCGGCCGAGGGCTTGGAGAAAGAAGGCGACCGTGGAGCCCGTGCCCAGGCCCAGGCGCATGCCCGATTCCACCATCTCGGCCGCGCGAACACCCGTTTCCCGCTTCAGGTCGTCCGCCGACCGACCCGCCCGGGTCTCGGAGCCCTGGGGACCGGGAGGAGAATCGGCCCCTCGAGAGCGTCCGGGCGACTCCCCCGGAGCGTCCGGCGACACGCCGGCGTCGGGTGTGAGGCTCACCTCAGGCGGCCTCCACCATGGCCTTGAGACGCTCCGGTTCGATCCCCACCGACCGACCCGCCTCCTTTCCTTCCTTGAACATCACCACCGTAGGAACGCCACGGATCCCGTATTCGAGGGCGAGCTTCTGGGCCCGGTCGGTGTCCACCTTCGCAACCACCAGCCGGCCAACGTTCTCACCGGCGATCTCGTCCAGGATGGGCGCCAGAATCCGGCACGGGCCACACCAGTCGGCGTAGAAGTCCACGAGCACCGGCGCCGTGGATTCCAGCACGGTACGCCCGAAGTCCTCCTCCTGGACCTTCACCGGACGATCCAGGAGGATGGGCCTGCCGCAGTCGCCGCACTTGGGCCGCTGACGGGCTTTCTCGACCTCTACCTTGTTGAGCGTGTCACAAAAGGTGCAGCGGAGGGTCAGATCCATCAGAAGTCGTGTTGAACCCTGAGAAGGATGAGTCGGCCGATCTCCGGAGCGCCGACGAACTCCCGGTGTTCGTTGTTCAGGAGGTTCGTGGCGTTCAGCGAAATCCTGGTGGCGGGCTGGAAGGGGAGCCTGTACCCCACTCCCGCGTCCACCACCGCGAAGGAATCTACATCACCGACGTACACGCCGGAGTTCATGGGGAACGCGCCGGAGAACCGTAGCCGCGCCTGCGCGGATACGCCCGACGTCTGGTCGTCGAACGAGAAGCCGAAAGAACCCTTGTTCGTCGGCGCGTTGAGGGCAATGTCGACGGCGCTCTCGCAGCTTCCGTCCTCGTTGAAGTCGAAGCACTCCTGGCTCACGAAGGAGTAGGAGCCGTTCAAGCGGACCCGGTCCGAAACCAGGATCTGGGCCGACAGGTCGGCACCCCAGTAATCCACGTCACCGAAGTTGCGGTAGGTCAGCAGAAGATCCGGCGTGTCCACCTGATCCGGCACCACCGTTCCGAGGGGAACGCCCGAGAGGCCCGTGATGATGGCGGTCGCCTCCTCGGTGGTCACCTGACCTCCGGCAATCAGGGACCCGAGACGCTGGAGAACGAAGGCCTGGACCGTGGTGGGGTCGAGGAACACGTTGGGTGTCTCGACCCGCAGAGGCCCGACGAAGTCTTCGACCTTCGAGTAGTAGACGTCCGCGGCCAGGACCACACGGTCGTTGATCAGACCCTTGTATCCGATCTCGAACGTGTTGTACTTGGTCGCCGCCAGATCGGTGATCTCCGAAATGCCCGCGATGTCGAGGGGGAACGGATTCCCCATCCCGCTCTGAGCGGCCACCTGGTCGAACCGCCGGAGAACCGTCCCCAGCGTGGGGTCGCCCGGGCCGGGACCCAGCAGCGACGGTTGGAGGTTTGCCGGTACGAGCTGGGACACGAGTGCGTCCCAGAAAAGCGCGGCGTTGGCGGGAAGCTGGCCACCCAGGAAGGGCGAGCGCATGCAATAGCTCATCAGCCCACCGGCGCACTGGTCGTTGAAGGTGAATCCCCCTTCGGGCACCCCCAGGGTCCGGATGTCGTAGCCCACGCCTGGAATGATGGGGATCCCTCCCGCTACCAGGTCCAGGAAGAGGTTGTTGCTGGTTGGGGTGGAAAACGCCCGGTTGAACGTGGCCCGGAAGTTCTGGTTCTCCGAGGGCTTGAACACGAGGGCCACCCGAGGAGAGAAGTTCATGTCCTCCAGGCGGCTGTGGTCGTCGACGCGGAAGGCGGTGATGAGATCCACCTTCTCCGAGAGGGTGGTCTCCGAGTGGATGTAGGCGCCCACCTCCCGGATGTCGTCGTCGTCTTCGTTTCTGCCGGTAATCGTCCCTTCCGTCCTGGGCTGGGTGTACTGCCAGTCCACGCCGTAGGTGAAGGTCTGGCGCTCACCGAAATCGAATCCGTGTTGGCCCTGGAGCGCAACCGTGCGGGAGAGGTCTACGAGGGGCACGCCCCGCTGGAGCAGGAAGGAGTCCCCTGCGTCGCTCTGGTTGATGAAGGCCTGGGCGAAGAAGCGGTTCTTGGTGAACCGGGTCTGTGCGTATCGGTACTGCCAGTTGTCCACCTGCCCACCACCCACACCTGTGAGCTCGACACTGCTCCCGAGGACGTTCACGCCGCCGTTGACGATCAATTCGGCGTCATTCTCGAACCGGAAATCGAAGCGGGCCTCGGCCGAATAGCGCTCGGCGTCGAAGTTCCGCGCGCCGATCAGGGGGTTCGTCGGGTTATCCATGGCTGCCGCGACTTCCTGTGGATCCGTGAACTCCCAGTCGTCGCCCCG
>JAHEKK010000220.1 GCA_024638395.1 Gemmatimonadota bacterium
GTATTTGTGTCGAATGGCGATCAGGAGCGTCGTGGTGGCCGGTGGCGCAACAGGCAGCGCTCCAGCGGTAAATGTGTGGCAGTGTGTCGGATCGGTCGAGTCGGCGCCCATTCAAACCGGAAGCCGTCCGGGAGGCCGCCGTGCCGGGCGGGTTTTGTTCCGGCGGCTCATGCCGGCCCTACCGGCCTGTATGGCGGTGCTGGCGGCCGGTCCGGTCTTCGCCCAGCCCCCGCAGACGGCGGGAAACGCCGAGGCCGTGGCCGCACAGTTCTTCCACGGGCTGGGACGCCTCCAGTGGCCCCGAATCGTCGACCTCCTCCACACCGACGTTCACGAGCGCTTCCAACTCGTGGCGGACCAGTTGGTCGGGAGCCTGCGAGGCGACAGCGTCCTGATCTTGTTGTACGGCGGCATCTCCCGGGAGCGGTTCGAGAGCATGGAGCCCCGGGAGACCTTCCTACGCTCCATGACGGGTATGGTCGGGTACGCCCGTGGCCTCATGGAGTCCCAGGTGACCACGGACGTAGAGATCATCGGTGCCCTGGCCGAGGGGGACTCCCTCCGTCACGTGGTCTACCGCGAGGGCACCGATCACATGGGAACCGAGGTGGTCCGTGTCTCTGTGACCACGCTCCGTCTCCAGGCCGGGCAGTGGCGCATCCGGCGGAACGACGAGCTGGACGTGCTGGAAACGGCCCTCCGGGGCCTGCCCATCGGCCGAAGTCCGCCGCCGGGGCCCCAGCCGAATCCCGGTGCCGGTCGCTGAAGCCGAGGCCCGCTCAACTGTTCCCAATCCCGGGGGGTCCCCTAAGTTGTAGGGCTCTTCTATGACTTGCATGCAGAGGTGACTCGATGATCAGGTGGATCCTAGGTGCGGCGGGGCTTCTGGCCGCGATGGTGTTCGTTCCAACCCCCGCCCAGGCACAGAATGGCGGGGGTTTGGATTCCCAGCTGTTCGCTGGGCTGGAATACCGCTTCGTCGGTCCGGCACGGGGCGGACGCGCCACCGCCGTGGCCGGCCACCGCGCGCTCCCCTCCACCTTCTACCAGGGCTCCACGGGGGGCGGCGTCTGGAAGACCACCGACTACGGGGCCGTCTGGCGGAACGTCTCGGACGGCTACTTCGCCACCGGCTCCATCGGAGCCATTGCCGTGGCTGAGTCGAATCCGGAGCGGGTCTACGTCACGACGGGCTCCGACGGTATTCGCAGCAACGTGATCATCGGGAAGGGCGCCTATCGCAGCGACGACGGCGGGACGACGTGGACTGCCATCGGCCTCGAGAACACCGGCAACAGCGGAGCCGTGCTGGTCCATCCGGAAAACCAGGACCTCGTCTACGTGGCGGCTCTCGGGAACCCCTTTGCGCCGAACCCCGACCGCGGTGTCTACCGGACCTCCGACGCGGGGGCGTCCTGGGAGCACGTGCTCTTCGTTTCCGACAGCACGGGCGCCGTTGATCTCGAATTCGCGCCCGGCGACCCGTCCACGATCTACGCAACGATGTGGAGGGGCGAGCGGAAGCCCTGGACGATCATATCCGGGGGCCATGAGGGAGGCGTCTACCGGTCCACCGACGGCGGCGACTCCTGGAGCCACGTGACCGACGGCCTTCCGACCGGACTCCGCGGCAAGGCGGACCTGGCCGTTTCGGCGGCCGATCCGAACCGGGTCTACGTCCTCATCGAGGCCCCGGGAGACGAAGGGGGCGTCTACCGGTCCGACGACAAGGGAGCCACCTGGCGTCAGGTCTCCGATTTCCAGCCCATCCGGAATCGGCCCTTCTACTACACCAACCTCCACGCCCACCCGACCAATCCGGACATGCTCTGGGGCATGGCCGAGGGGTACTACTTGTCGGAGGACGGCGGAGAGACGTGGGACGCCCGGCGAACGCCCCACGGCGACAACCACGATCTCTGGATCAATCCGGACAACCCGGACATCATGGTCCAGTCCAACGACGGCGGGGCCAACGTGACCCTCGATGGCGGCGCCACCTGGTCCACCCAGCACAACCAGCCCACCGCCGAGTTGTACCAGGTGGATATCTCCTCGGATTTCCCCTACCGCTTGTACGCCGGTCAGCAGGACAACACCACCATCTCCGTGCCGAGCCGGCCGGAGCGGTCCGAGCCCGCGGGCCCCACGGGCACGTGGGAAGAGCACGGCGGTTGTGAGACCGGCCCGGTGGTGCCCAAGCCGGGCGATCCGGACATCATCTACGCGAGCTGCAAGGGACGGTTCGGCCTCTACAACCGCAGGACCGGCCAGGAACAGCAGTACTACGTCGGTTTCGCCAATCTCTACGGCCACAACCCCCGGGACCTGGAATTCCGGTTCCAGCGCACCGTGCCCGTTCATGTCTCGCCCCACGATCCGAATCGGGTCTATCACGGTTCGCAGTACGTGCACGTGACCACCAACGGCGGCCGGAACTGGGAGACGATCTCACCGGACCTCACGGCCTTCACGGAAGAAACGCAGGTCGTGTCGGGGACGCCCATCACGCTGGACGTGACGGGCGAGGAGCACTTCTCCGTGCTCTACGACATCCAGGAGTCCGTCCTGGAGCCGGGGGTGATCTGGGCCGGGGCGAACGATGGACCCGTGCACCTTACCCGGGATGGAGGCCGGAACTGGACCGACGTGACGCCGCCGGGGATCGGCCCCTACGGGCGCGTTCAGACCATCGAGGTCTCGGAGCACGATCCGGCCAAGGCCTACGTCGCCATCCTGCGGTACCAGCTCGGCGACTTCGCGCCCTACGCCTTCCGGACCAACGACTACGGCAGCACGTGGACCCGCATCACCACGGGAGACAACGGGGTTCCCGGAGATCAACCGGTCCGGGTGGTTCGGGAGGACCCCGAGCGTGAGGGTCTCCTCTACCTGGGCACCGAGTTCGGCATGTTCATCTCGTTCGATGACGGTGGGCAGTGGCAGTCGTTCCAGCAGGACCTGCCGGTCACGCCCATCAGCGACATCAAGGTCGTGGGAGACGATCTGGCCCTTTCCACCATGGGCCGCGGGTTCTGGATCATGGACAACGTCACGCCGGTGCGTGGCGCAACCGAGCAGGTGGCGGCCTCGGCGGCCCATCTGTTCGAGGTCCAGGACGCCTACCGTCTCCGGTACGGAGGTGGATTCAGCTTCCGCGAGCCGGGCCCCGACGAGCCCGAATACCCGGGCCCGGGCGCCAACGTCGACTATTACCTGGGCGGCAGCGGCAACCAGGCCGTGACGCTGGAGATCATCGGGACCGACGGTGACGTCGTCCGTTCGTTCTCCTCGGAAGGGCCCGGAGAGGTCACGATTCCCATGGAGCCGGGCATGCGTGAATGGCAGCTCGAGCGGGTGGGCACCCCTGGCCTGCCCACCGGGCCGGGGGCCCACCGGTTCACGTGGGACCTCCGCCTGCCGGGTCCCTGGGACCCGAACCCCCAGCGCGCCGGACGGGGTGGCCCGATGGTGAATCCGGGCATCTACACGGCGCGCCTCACGGCGGGAGACTGGTCGGCGAGTCGCACCTTCGAGGTGAGCCTGGATCCGCGGGTGGTCCGGGAGGGCATCAGCGTGGCCGAGATCGAGCATCAGACCGACCTGGCCCTCCAGGCCAGAGACGCGCTCAGCGAGGCACGCCTCGCGGTCCACCGGATCGAGGAGGCGCGGCAGCGGGGCGGCGGCGCACTGGCCGAGGAAGTGGAGGCCATCGAGAAGGAGTTGGTGACGGCCCCGATCCGGTACTCTCGGCCGATGCTCGTGGACCAGCTCCAGTACCTGTACGGCAATCTGACCAGTGCCGATCAGGAGCCGGGTGCCGACGCCTACCGACGCTACGATGTGCTGAATGCCGAACTGCAGGAGCACATCAGGCGGCTGGAGCAGCTCCTCCGCGCCAACGCGGCGGACCGCTAGCGTGGATCTCGGACTCACAGACAAGATTGCCGTAGTGACCGGGGCCAGCCGGGGGATCGGGCTGGCGATTGCCCGGTCCCTTGCGGCCGAGGGTGCGAAGCTGGCGGTGTGCGCCCGGGGCGAAGAGGCCCTGGGCGCTGCCGCGGACGATCTCCGGGCCTCCGGGGCCGAGGTCTACAGCAAGGCCGTCGACCTGGCGGACCCGGCAGGAGCCGAGGCCTTCGTGGATGGTGCTCTGGACCGCTACGGTCGCGTTGACGTCTTGGTCAACAACGTGGGGGGCAATCGAAGGAAGCCCTTCGAGGAGACCACGGACGAGGACTGGCTGGACATCATCCAGCTCAACGTCTTATCGGCTTTCCGCATGAGCCGCCGTGTGATCCCGCCGATGAAGGCAGGCGGGGGCGGGTCGATCGTCTTCATCTCGTCGGTGTTCGGCCGGGAAAAGGGAGGGCCGGGGCTCTCCATCTACAACACCACCAAGAGCGCCATGATCTCGGCCGCCGGCATCATGGCCCTGGAACTGGCCGGTAGCGGCATCCGCGTGAACTCGGTTGCACCCGGGTCCATCCGCTTCGAGGGGGGCAGCTGGGACAAGAGGGTCAAGGCCGACCCGGAAGGGATGAAGGCCTTCGTGGAGGCGAACCTCCCTCTGGGGCGGTTCGGCCGTGCGGACGAGGTCGCCGACGTGGTCACCTTCTTGGCGTCCGAGAGGGCCGGCCTCATCACGGGCGCGTGCATTGCCGTCGACGGGGCTCAGGGGCGGTCACTGGTCTGAGGCTCGATCAGATTCACCGAGCCAAAAGCAACCGGATCAGACGAACCGGATCAGACGTACCTCTAGGGTGCGCGTGGCTTCTTCCGCCGGACGCCATTGGACGAGAATGGGGCTCTGGTAGGTGCCCCGGACGATCTCTCCGCTGCCGCCCTCTGCGGGCTGCAGCACAGGCAGGCTGATGCCCCGCTTCATTCTGAGAAAGTGGGATACGGGGACGGCCACGGCCCGGTTGACGATCCGCTCCACGACCGACTTTCGCACCCCCATCCGGTCCATGAGCTTGTTCAGGATCTGCACCCCGTCGAACTGGGCGTAGTTCAGGGTCTTCGCCGGAATGGCCCGCGGGTCCTTCAGGGCGCTCTTCCCCTTTTCCGCGACGAAGCGGAGGGGGTTCGCCAGGACCTCCCGAAGGTCGTGTTTCATCAGCAGGGTCTCGTACTCGTTGACCGTCAGACCCGCGTGCTTCTCCTCCGGTGGGAGGGAGACGTCGATCCGACCGACGGCCACCCCATGCTTGCGAGCCAACGTTTCCAGCTGTTCCACGATGCCGAATTCGGGGCTCAGGAGATTGTGAGCGTCCAGGCCGTGGTCGGACACCGGCACATCGAGGCGCAGGCTGGCCACGGCTTCCTCGCCCCGATACCCGAGGACGGTGGTCCGCCGCTGCCTGGATCCGGTCTCGCCGACCCCGTCCAACTCCACGAACCAGACCGGGGCTCCGGGACGCTGTTCGTACGAGACGCAGTTCTTGAGTCCGGCGCCCATGAACGTCAGGTGTGAATCCGCGTTCTTGGGTTCGGTCGCCCGTTGCTCGTCGGACAGCTCCGTCCGGAGGTGGAGCTGGTCGTGGGTATAGCCGGCGTCGGGCGGGAACAGCCCCCGGAAGACCGAAATGAAGTCCTGAACGTCCTCGCCGTCGTGGTTGAGACGTTCTGCAAGACTCTGGTCCAGGTACCCGGCGGTCGTGTGGAACGAGACGTAGAGGGCCCGGGGATACCGGGCAAAGTCGCTTCCAAACTCCCGATTCAGCCGGCCGTTCACATCGAACAGCTCGACCCTTTCCGAGGGCTCGAGTTCCAGGTTGGCCTGGAAGGGGCTGTCGCCCCCATCTACGTGGTGTCCGTCCACCAGGATCACGGCATCTTCCTGATCTGCTTGGCTATCGTTTCCAAAGTCTCGGTTGAGCGACCCAGAAAGCTATGGGACTGATCGGCTGCTAGAAAGGTTTTCCGGATCGATTTACCCGACTGCCCGGTCGGTGTGCCCCGCCGGCCCCCGGTGTGGCCT